>NZ_JBRAKS010000480.1:0-2341 GCF_052745115.1 Candidatus Jordarchaeum sp. | reverse complement strand
AATAATGGTGGGAAAACAACGATTTAAAGCTTAGCAAGAATATTATGTCAGAATCTAAAAAACATACCTAACGATTAGTTCTTACTGAAGCGTTCTCCCAATTGGGGCAAACTGTGCATTTTTAATTCACTCAAGTAAGTGGTCTGGTTGATCCTCAGTATTAGACCCTGATAAAGAGAGGGTCATCAAGTTTCAAAATTATGATGGGTGGCTTGCTCCTGGCTCTAAGCTGTTAAGAAAAGTATTAATGCCTTTTGATATTATGATATTATCGTTAGTAAATATTATTTTTCATTTTAGATGAAGTAAGAGTGCTAGTTAAAGTACACGAGTTAGGTGTGGAGAATGCAGGTGTGTGAGTAGGATGAGGAAGACTTGGCAGGAAAAATTGGCTGATAAGGCGCATTTCCCGAAAATATTGAAGCTTGAGAAAAGATTTCCCTGTTATAATGCTGTGCACAAAATGGGTGCAGAAGAAGAAGGAGATGATGTAGTTCTGGTTAATCCTAGCGAAGTAGTGGAGGTAATGAAATCCGTTCCCAAAGGGAAACTAATTACCATTGTAGAGATTTGTAAGAATTTGGCTCAAAAATACAAGGTTAAGGGTTGTTGTTCATTGACCACTGGGATTTTTATTATGACTGCTGCAAACGCTGCGGAAGAAACACTGAGGGAAGGGAAAGACTTGGGTATATCCTATTGGCGAACACTGAAAGCTGATGGTTTTTTGAACGAAAAATATCCCGGAGGACAGGAAGCACACAAATCCTTGCTTGAAGAGGAAGGTTTTGTAGTAAAAAGTAGGGGCAAGAGATATTTCGTTGAGGATTATCAAAATTATCTGTTAAAATAAGAGTTAGAATAAAAGGTAGAGGTATTTCTTAAATTGAATCCTGTTTGTTTCAATTGCAACAGAAGTAAAATAAATAGTGACATGGAGAAAAACTAATTTTTATCAATTTAAGCAAACAACTATTAGAGAAATCATTAAAACAACACAAATGAGCCTTAAATTCGTTAAATCAGGTATTAGGGCTTCAGACTTGTATTATCTTTCCGAAGAAGTGTGCTTCGAAAAATAAAAAATAATAGAAAACAAAAAACAAAGCCTTTAATCTGTGATATCGTTTTCAATTAATCTTTCTCTGCAGTTCGGGCAAAAGCCCCTGATTTTAATCCACTCAAGTAAATGGTCTCGATGACTCAAAACACCACAATGAAGACACCTAATAACATCGTCATCAAAGACAATTTTCAACTGGCAAACTGAGCACCTGACTCTCTCTTCTCCACGCTCGGGACAGATATCACCCCCCTCAGGAAAATTGCCGCCGCAAAACATACACCCACCAGTTTCGACGATAGAAACAGTTTTGATAGTTACTTGTTCAGCCTCGGGTGTTTCCTCTCTTGGAATAACTGTTGGCCTTTCCACTGCGAGCACTCTTTTGCGGCGAGTTCTAATTCTGATTATGGCCACAACAATAATGATTACTAGAATAACAAAAATAAAATTGTGAGAAAGGGACTAACGCTCCAAGCCCAAGCAATAATAAGAATTGAAATAAGTATTCCACAGCAGCATCCACAAGGATCTATATCATGTTTTCAGATCTTCGGCTTCTGGTCAGTGTCTCCCTCTACCCGCAGGATAAATTATTAAACCCAGTCTAGGGCAATTCCCAGGACAAGTAAATCCATGATTTCGTCTTCCTCTTCCTGTTTCTCTTGCTGTTCCCTTGAGGGCTTTTTCTTTTCCATCTTTTTCTTTTCTTTTTTGGATTTTTTCTCCTTGGGCATAATCACTCCTCGAAGATGATTAATTTTTTCCCTTCCGCCTGGGTGAAATCTAGTTATTGGGTTAAAAGAAGTGTTGTGATTTTTACAAATATTTTAAAGATTCTATAATTTGTTCTTTTTTGGGTAAATATAGTTTAAATACGATTCTTGATGCGTAATAGGTGGGGGTGTTGATGTCAGGAGACCACGGAGGTTGAGGGAGGGGTTTAAATTAGGAATTAACTGGTTTTGTCTAGGGTTTGGTTTTAATCTCTTTCTCAGTATTTTAAGGATAACGATGAATTGGAAGAAGCGATGTAGTTTCGTTCGATGTCTCCTTCGAAAAGAGCTTTTATCGGACTTATTTCCTGATTTAGAACCTAAAATAAGGGGTAGAATCGGGCGAATCTACATTACCAAGTCGGATATTGGTTATATTTTTGTATTTATAGGAGTTACGCAGTTGAGGGCTGTTTGTAGGTTAACTGGGCATGTGGTGGCGTCGAACTCTCCTCTTTTGCCTTGGATTGGTGAAATCCAGAATTTTTAATACCCACCTCTC
>NZ_JBRAKS010000479.1:0-2354 GCF_052745115.1 Candidatus Jordarchaeum sp. | reverse complement strand
ATTAAATATATGATATTTTCTCTCAACTTGATTAATCTGTAAAAAATAGAATAGAGAAGTCTATAGCTACTTTTAATAAAACCTTTTTCCTGCAAATATTTTATATACTTGTTAAATAAATTTTTCATGTATTTTTTCACACTGTATTTTTATTTTGACTCGTAAATAAGATTTTTGCGTGTGACTTTCTGATAATTTTCTAAATACTTTGAATTATCGAAGTTGTTCTTAGTTTAATGTTATTGCTAGCATACCGAGAAATCTCAACAGTCCTTAAGGTATCCACCTCACGAGCTTATATGATATTTTATATACGTTAGTTAATTTTTGAGAATCCTTGAAAAATCCTTTACCTATTTATTATAATACCGCAATCAAAAAAACAATCATATTAGTATTAATTACACTCATAAGGGAGAACCAAAGCCTTTTGCAGAGAGAGGAAAAACTCTTTACCCTTCCGAAATACAGAGTGAGGCATTGTAATAGATATTTTTGTTGTAAGTCTGTTTATCAATTTATGGTGCTTATTCATGGTAATCTTAGTCTTTTTGTTACTGTATCACTTTTTTGACAACAAATAGATACTCTTCGAAGTTTAATTTTTTCGCTCTCTATTTTTTTAGGAATATTTCTTCAGAAGCATAAGAAGAAAGAAAAATTAGGACTATATGCAAAACAAAAATTATTTTTTTAGACATATTCGTCCATTATGGAAAGCTTATTTAAATGAAATCTACTTATTTTAGAGATTAGCATAATGAAAATGGTGTTACTAGATTGTCCGATGAAAAAACTAGGATGTTTTCAGGAACTTTGTATAATTATATTACCTTACTACTTATAGTTGGTCTTACTGCTATTAATACTATTATTATCGCAAATGCTATTGGTGCTCAACTTTATGGAAGTTTTAGTGCGGGTAAAATTTTGCTTGATTTACTTACGGCTCTTTGTTCTATTGGTATGGGGGCTTCTTTGGTACGATTTCTTCCCGATTTTCTTATCAAGAAAAAATTTAATTCTGTGAATACAACAATTAGTACTGCAAGTATCGTAATTCTTTCGGTTACTGCGATTTTTACGATCGTTTTCTTTTTTTTATCACCAATCATAGCGACTAATATTTTTCATAACTATTGGTTAACACCCATTCTACAACTTATAATTGCAATATTTCCTTTTGTTGGTATCACTGTTCTTTTTCATTGGATATTGAATGGTTTTCAGAGATTTGATTTAGCCATGATGGTAAGAGTAGTATTTATTTCTGTTTATCTTCTTTTTGTTATTATTTTTCTTGGACTTGGTTTTAGTATTGAAGGTGTGATATATGCATTCGCTCTTGGATATGCTTTGTCAGGATTGTTGGGATTTTTCTTTTTTTTAAGAGAGAAAAGAAGACTAGTTAAATCAGACAAGAATTTTAAGATTTTCGATTTAGGCCTTTTTAAGGAGATGTTTAATTTTGGTAAGTGGGCGTATGGTATATCTTTTATCGATATTGGATTCCAGCGTTTCAATGAGCTACTTATAGGTATCTTCTTTATAGAAGCTATTTTGGGTGTCTACCGAATCAGTCACACATTTGCGTCAATTCTGGGTTATGTGGGATTGGCTCTTGCTACTACTTTGAATCCCTATCTTTCAGAGTTAACAGCCATTGAACAAGAGGAAAAAGTAGTAAATATGATGAAGAGATCAACAGCATATTCATTAATTTTGTCTTTGGTATTATCTGCCCCTGTGATTGTGTTCGCATATCAGATTTTAGAATTGTTCTTTAACCAGAGTTTTCTTTCTGGTGCAGATCCTTTAAAAATTCTTATTATCGGTTTTGTTATTGCTAATGTTTCAAGACCGGTCGGATCGTACTTTTTTGCTAAGAAAAAATTATGGGTGAATTTCCTGATTCTCTTTTTCTCTTTGCTCACAGGGGTGGTGTTGAGCATGGTATTAATTCCATTTTTCAGTATGAATGGATTAAACCAGTATGGCGGTATGATGGGAGCAGCGATCGGCTTTGTTTCCGGTTGGGTTGTTAATGTTATTTTGTTCGCATACTTCACAAGAAGATACTTTAAAGTCAATATTTTAGAAAAAAGTGAAACTATCTGGGCAATTATATTCGTATTAGGAATTTCGGTTCTTGCCCTACTCAGCATAATTAATTTTGAATCATCCCTTTTGGGCTTGGTTATCTTTGAAATAGCTTTAGCAGTTAAATATAAGAACGAATTGCTAAACCTCGCCAAAACCGCTGAAGCCTATCTGTTACCTTCAGCAAAAAAAACATGACTTTTCAGTATTTGAAAATGAAATAGGTTATTAAAACTGGTTTTGGCTGGTGAGCA
>NZ_JBRAKS010000478.1:0-2364 GCF_052745115.1 Candidatus Jordarchaeum sp. | reverse complement strand
TCTCGGGATCCAATAAAATCTTTATGGCGTTGTTCCCCCTCATCAAACCGATGTAGAGTCCGTCGCTGGGCAATCCCAAAAAGCGGTTAAGCAGTTTGGTGTCTGCGCGGTAAACGATATCGCCAGGCTCGGGGGCATCCTCTGGGGGAAGTATTCTATCGTTCTTCACTAGCCCCACCACCTTAACTCGCGCCACTCTCCATCTGCTGGACCTAGTGGGGAATCTCGAGTCTACTGTTATTCCACGGGTAATGTGGTACTTCACAAACTCGGGATCTGTGTAGTACTCGTTGTAAGCCTGGATGTTGGAAACCCTTCCCATGAGTACGCTGAGCCCCAGAGGCACTTCAACGTATTCTCCCACTTTTACCTCGGTTTCCTCCGCTATTTGAAAATTAAAATTCAGGTGATTGGGAGTGTTTCCCTCACAGATGATGACTCCCAAATCCGACTTGTTTTCCCTCTGAGGAGTATGGTTTTCGTTTTCGCTAATCTTTTTTTGCATCCTCTTTTCTCCTCCCGGCACGCTTTAGGCGTCTTAAGTCTCGGGTTCTTTGAAGCTCATCCCACATACCCATAAGTCCAGTTTTCAGCGAACCCTTAACCGCCCTCATCAGCTGCTCCAGATTAACCACGGCTACGTTTTTTGCTGAGGCAACCACACTGGGTCCTCCTTCAAATCTTTTTTTAAGGGAAATGGATGAGAGGCTGAAAGCTAGATCTGTGATTTGCTTCTGTTCCTCAAGCGGATTCTTTGAAACGAACTCATACTTGGTAACAAACGGTTTCTTCATAACGTAAAACTCGTAATTGTTCTTTATGGGTGGCTTACCCTTCTCATGTCCTCTTCTTATCAAGCAGGTGGAGTCACCATCCTCAAGCACCATGGAAAGAAAATTTAGGTCATTGGTGGAACCAAAATCACTCCCCAAAATCCTAGTGGCAATTCTGAAAAAGAAATTATCCATAGATATGGGGGAAACCCCCACCGGAATTACCCCATTCTCACCCGCAGTTTTAAGAAACTTGTAGAACAAGTCATGACACCGATCCCTCAAACGCACCAATTCCTTAGAATAGACCATAAATCCGTGTGGAACAAGTGAACCCAGCTTGAAGTAGACCTGAAACTTGTCACTATGCTCCTCAATCATCTCCATTCCCAGCTTATAATGCTGAATCTCTCTTAGGTAACGGGCAGCAATATTTCTACCCGCTTCCAAAAGCTCCGGGAAATCCGTTGACATTTCAAAAAAAGGCTCACCCTCCACAAAGGGTTCAGAGCCCCGATAAGAGTGAAGATCCGGAATATACCGAGACAGAGACTTGCTCTGATCAAGAATATTCTTATCAAAGAAACCAAGGTAAGCTCCGCTACTGATGGCGGCTACAGACAGTAATGAAAAATCAAGAAGCGCCCAATGTTCCAACCTATGGGACGAAGCAGAACCGCAAACAAAAACGTTATCCAAAAATAGGTCCTGAGCAAACTTGGGCAAAACCAGCGTTTCACCAAGTAAAACACCACCATACTCCGTATCCTCCACTCTAACCCGGAACAACTTCTCTCGAACCTCACCCCCCAACACTTTGGGAAAATCCAGTTTTTCTAAAAGCCTACGAACCTTATCCGAAACCGAAACTAGCTCCGCTTGAGCAGCGACCTCCTGACCAATAAAATCTTCAACCCTAATAATGCTTCGAGGCTCAAACAACAGCTCCTCCGCAACCTCATAAACTCTACTAGAATTCACCCTATACCTTCCCGCCCCCTCATAAGTTAAAATATCCAGATTGGAGAGATCATCCAAATAGTCTTTAACCGCTCGCTCCGTTAAATCCACTTTCCGAGACAAAGTGTTCACATCCACCACACCCTGCTCCGCGGATACTTCAAGGCAGGCATTTAAAATAATTGTAAGTCTTGCACGATAGGTTGTTCCAGTCCGCCCCATATAAACCACATTCTATATCCGAATCCGAAATATATTTCTAATCAGTATAATATAAGCCACAAACACCATATAAACACAACGCAAAAAACACCACAAATCCATGCAGCAAAAACATATTCCCGTCTCAGTACTCTAACTTCTTACCTTCTTACCTATTTTAAAACAGACGCATACTAACAGCCCTACCACTAAAATTTTGGCAGCAAACATATTTCTAAACTTCGACTGACATAGAACTTTGGCACGACCAACTGGATCCACGAAAACGTTGCCTCGACATGTATTTGGTTAAAATCTAGTTTAACCCTTTGTTTCCCATTATTTTAAGAGGGTTTACAACATTAGAAAGATTTGATACTAAATAATACCATATATGGCTATGTGGTACTATGAAACTAGCTGACTGGGC
>NZ_JBRAKS010000477.1:0-2369 GCF_052745115.1 Candidatus Jordarchaeum sp. | reverse complement strand
CAGGACATCCTACCAATTAACAGCAAGGGGTGACAAATGTCCCTAACTTCTACATAAATATATCAGCTTCTAATAATTAGTAAAATTTTTTAAGGGAATAATTGATAAATGACTATTAACTTACTATATAATTAATATAAAAATAAAATCCATCCAAGAGACAATAGGATTGTAAGCGATGTGAGCAACAAATGGAAGTTATGGAAATCCGTAAACAACTCAAGGAAGAGCTAACGAATCTTGAAAAAGAAATTACGAATATTATAAATGAATCTACTATTTCCAGCGAACAGGTCAGAGGGTTACTGGCGGATATAGATCGCTGTTATATTCTGCTGGATAGATTCGAGGAGCTTTGCAAGGACTTCTCCTACTATTTTACCCTAAGAAAGGGTCTTTGTAGTTCATTAACCCAGCTCACCATCACTTTGGAAGCTTTTGAAGCCGGAGCTGTTGATATTCCCTCCTTAAGATCCTCTACAAAGAGTTCAAGAGTTAAAAATGATATAGAAAAAGCAATAGAAAAATTGGAAGAACCAATAATCGAAACATAAAACTCATTTTAAAAATCTAACATTCTTCTCAAGATTAGAAACGTTTCAAACTTTATATTATCCGAGACAACCTGTAAACTGTTATCTTGTCTGTAAATTTTGGATATAATTTGATAACTATTTCAAATTAAAATCCATAACCATATAGTTATTCCCACATTTTCAACCGTATAAGGACCTATAAGAAATGCTATTAGTCCGAATAGAGCGCCTATTTTGTCGAATAGGCTTGATCTTTTTTGCGCTTTTAGAGAATCATATTTCCAGATGATTAGTATGCTTGATAAGGCTACTGCCGCTACTCCTAGTAAATAGAATGGAATAAACCAGAAACCTAGAAGTTTGGGATCCCACAATGGTGAAAATAAATCAATTATCCAGCATAGTGTAAAGCTTATTATACCAATAAAATTACAAGATGCACCAATGATACTTGCTCTTTTTAAACCATAAACTCGAGCTATAGTTTTTACTTCCCTAAGTTTGTCTCCTTCAATATCCTCCATTCCTTTAATAACTTCTCTACCCTGCAGCACCATGAAGGCTGTAACGAAAAAGAGCCAAGTCATCAATGGAATCCCCCAAATTCCCCTCTCCAGAGAGGTGATAAGGGATCCGTAAAAATATCCAAAAGCAAAACTAAAAGCAACCACTAAATTTCCCAGAATCCCTAAAACCTTAACCCGTGCTGCGTATAATAGCCCAATACCGGAAAAGATCAAAGCCAGTATACCAGAAGCCAAGCTAATCAAAAAGGCTAATGAAATACCCAAAGACCAAAGAACGAAAGTATAAATCCATGCCCTTTTAACAGTTAAAGCCTCTCGTGGAAGAGGTCTATTCGGTTTATTAATCTTATCAACCTCAAGATCAAAGATGTCATTAATTACCATACCCGCTGAAGCAATGAAAAAGTACACAAAAAAGGATATAAAAACAATTTCAAAAAATCGATGCGGAAAAATCCAAAATTTTGCCCAAAAGAATTGTAAATTAAGATTATAAAACACATTAGCTACCTGCACTGCAGAGAGCACTGTTAAAGCTCCCATAAACCCGTTTACTGGCCTAATAATTTCAAGGTAAGCCTTTAATCCCATAAATGACCACCAGTATCACTAAACTTGATTTATTTTGATTAATTAACAATTTTATGGAGAACCCTGTTACATCTTTTCTATGAAGCACCGAAGTTTAAAAAATTTATCAATCACTTATTTGATCGCAAATAAGTATTACTGTAATATTTTATCACATTAAACTGCATCTATACTATATGTTTAACCGAGTAAAAATTGCTTTCTGTATATAAATTTCATCACTAGAAGAAGATTAAATGTCTTCTCTATAACCGAATTATTCCCATTTTTCCTAACACTAATTTTTATGGTGAGATTTATTAGTATTAATTTCTTAAGAATTATATTTTTGAATGAAATTATTTCTAAAAAATTATATTTTTATCTTTGAAAATGTGTGAATATAAAAAGGATTATAAATATTGAGTAGGCATATATTAACCTTAAGTAAAATTTATTTAAAGGCAGAAATAACAAGACTGAAACTTACAAAATAATGTTTAAAAGGTGTTTATAATGGCTGAAAGCGGATCTGTAAGGATAAAATGTCCCAAATGTGGCAGTTTAAATATTAAACAGGTTCAAGACAAAGGAAAGGTACTAAGCTACGCTGGACAAACACCGATATACAAAAGAATCTGGAAATGCAAAGAATGCGGAGCTAGTTGGGAATAAAAACCAGCTAAAAACCATATAAAGGTTAGATAAAGGATTCCGGTCTCCCGTGACTCCCAGG
>NZ_JBRAKS010000476.1:0-2404 GCF_052745115.1 Candidatus Jordarchaeum sp. | reverse complement strand
TGAGAATGGTGTGACCCACAAATTAACCTTACCAACCGTATTTGGCACAGAACCCCTCCTAATCTCTTTACAACTCTTTTTAAGGTTGAGATGATGCAATATTGCCACGGCGAAAACAAGGTCAATGCATTCATTCTTGAATGGTAGGTTTTCGCAATCGCAGATAGCGAACTCAGCGGTGGGGGTAATTCTTTTAGCATGAGTTACTAACATGGTGTTTAAATCTACACCAATAACGGTGAAACCCTTCTGGGATAAGATGCGAGAGAGCCACCCTGCACCACAACCATAATCTAAAATCAGGTGAGGCTGGTTGGAGTACAAAAACTCTAAAATTATCTCAAGTTCCCTTTTTCTGATGACTTGGCGGAGAATTGATTCCTCGTAAGCACAAACTTCCCCCATTTCATCAACGTCAGCACTACTGTATTTTTCAAGTTCGCTGGATATGATATCAACTTTATCGTTTCTATCATTGTTTACCAACTCATCCGCCTCCATCAGCTTGATGGGTACCTTTTTTAAATAAAATTTATTTGATGGCTTTTATGCAGGCAATTCCTTTAACATTTTTCTTTGAGTCGGTTTCTGTTAAGTCTTTCTTCGAAACTCGTATCCAGTAGCCTGTTTTTTTCAAGAAGTAATCCTCACTTTCTATTTTGAAATTTTTAAGTATTGACTGGAGTTGACTAGCATTGTAAACTCTGTGTAATTGTGTGACTGTCGGTTTTCCATAGGGTACCGTTAGAAGTAATTTTCCGTTCCTCATTAAAATTCTCTCTATTTCTTTTATAGCCCTTTTATCTCCTTCCCTGTCTTTGGGATCCCCGTATCTCCCTAAGCCTATATGCTCAATTGTTGATATTGCTGTAACTGTTTTAAAGAAATCATCTGGAAACTTAGTATTTCTGATATCTCCTGTTATGTTCTTTAGGTTTGTTAGAGGAAAACTGTATTCGTAGGGTCTTACATCGAGTGTGTATACTTCGTATCCTAAACAGGCAAGTGCAAGTGGAAAATAGGATCCAGTAGAACCTACGTCAAGTATTCTTCCGGGTTTTTCATCAAGGTTTGTGAATGCCCAAGAATACTCGATAAATCGCTCTGAAGAGATATCGGTGTAGCCAGCCCCATGTAAGCCTAGTTTTTGAGCTAGGGCACGAAAATACTTATTTCTTTCATAGAGGCGTAATAACTGGAACATTGACATAACCTCTCGGCATTTACAGAATAGTTCTATGGTATTTGGCTTGTTGATAATACTCCTTTCACGCTTTAGCTATAATAAATTAAATCTTTTATATAATGCTTATTCAAGCCGAAGATGTAAAAACATTTTATAATGACTATATATATTTTATTTTAACCTAGCAAAAATAAAATCTTTGTAGATGTGGTTAAATGATGACCTTTAAGAGAACGCTTAGATCACTAACAAATGTATCAGGTGAAAATTTCAAATATGATACCCTATTTAAAATAGTTTCTCTACTTAATCTCGTGAAAAAGGGTTCGTTCAATTACATTTTACACTCCAAACCTAATTTAATTCCTTGGAGATTTAGTAACTGTATAGTAAGGGTGAGATTTGATCGTGTAAGTTTTTGTTTTTATTGTGTGAAAAATAAATCTTTCAATGTTTTCATGAATCCTTATTTTCATGAATTTGATATATCTACATTTATATTCCAACATCTTAAGGAAGGGGATACCTTTGTAGATGTGGGTGCAATGGGCGGACTCTACACAATAATCGCATCAAAAATAGTGGGAAATGAAGGACATGTTTTTTCGGTAGAGCCTAATCCCGATAATCTCTTTTACTTTGGAAAAAACATTGAACTAAATAACTTGCATAATGTGACTCTATTCCCAAAGGCGGTTGGAGAAAAAGAGGGCGAAATAACACTCCATTACAATGAGGGAAAATCTGAATTAACCTCAGCACTTGGTACTGGAGAAAGCAGTTTCCAATCTGAAATGGTGACTTTGGATTCAATTTTGGAAAGAGAGTCAACTATAAAGATATTAAAAGTAGACACGGAGGGTTACGATTTAAAAGTTCTAAAAGGTGCTACAAAAACTCTTGAAAAAACATTTTATGTTATAGTGGAAACTAATATTAAGAAAATAAAAAATCTACTGGTCGCACAAAATTTCAAGTGTGAAACAATTTATCCCTCAAACTATTTATTAGCAACGCGAACATTTTGAATCCCAATATTTTTTTACGGGTTTTTTTGCAAAAAATCTAAAAATAAAAAGGCTGTGTTGATAGTGAAGCCACAATGTAAAAACTTATTGAAACATCTTGAGAATAATATATTAAACCAAATAATAACCAAGTTTGACAGTATTTGAAAATGAGTTTTTGGGGGTAGGGATACCCTTATAGTGGAGAGAA
>NZ_JBRAKS010000475.1:0-2414 GCF_052745115.1 Candidatus Jordarchaeum sp. | reverse complement strand
AATATAATATAATAAGACAGTATATTATTAAAAACACTAATCTTTCCGTTTAATTTAAATTCCCAAACAGAATATCGTACCGAAAAATGATATAATCATTTTAATGAGGCGTAAAAAATGGAACCATTCCCCTGGTGGACAGACGAACAAAAAAAGTTCGCAGAAGAATTACATAAATTCGTAAACGAACACATACCAGGAGCCGAAAAAGCATTCTGGATGAGAAGATTCCCCATGGATATAGTAAAAGAAGTACAACAAAAAGGATACTTCGGAGCAGGAGTGCCCAAAAAATACGGCGGAATGGAACTCGGAGCCACCGGATGCTGCATAGCAGCCGAACAATTAGGGCGCCTATACGCAGTAGGACACGTATTCGTCGTAAGCATGCTCGGAGGTTACCATCAGCTGCTGCACTTCGGCACCGAAGAACAAAAGGAAAAATGGCTAACCAAAATGGCAAAAGGCCAGATGGGAGCTGTCTGCATAACTGAACCCTTCGCGGGTAGCGATGCGGCCTCCGTGATGACCACTGCGCGGAAAGACGGTGACGAATGGATAATTATGGGTAGAAAGAGATACATAACCGGCGCGGGACCAGCAGACAGATATTTCGTGTACACCAAAACAAGCGATGACCCCGAGGTTATAAGGAAATACGGTCACCTGACAGCCTTCATAGTGGAAAAAGGGACGCCAGGGTTCTCTCTGGAAAAAATTAATGAGCTTATAGGATTTGAGAATGTTCCTAACGGCTATTTGAACTTTGATGATGTTCGGGTTCCGGACGAAAACAGGGTTGGCGACGTGGGCGCCGGCTGGGCGGTGATGACAAGCGGATTAAACTTTGAGCGGCTTGTGGGTTCTGCCGTGGTTGGCGGCGGTTTAGGGGATATTATTAGGTTGGTGGTCTATTATACTAATAGGCGTGTGCAGTTTAAGCAGCAAACGAACAGGTTCATTAATAATCAGTTTAAGATTGCGGATATGATAACTTGGAACAAGCTTGCTCGGTTGATAACTTATTACACTGCGATGTTGCTTGATAGTGGACAAAATGCGGCCGTGGAATCTTCTATAGCGAAACTGTTGAACACGGATTATGCTATTCAAACGGGGTTAGAAGCGGTGCAGATTATGGCCGGGGACGGGCTGACGAAGTTTTATCCTGTGGAGCGCTTGGTCAGGGAAGGTAAGATAGGACAGGTGGTGGCTGGTACTAATGAGATTCAGAAGTTGATTATTTATCGGATGGGTGCGCTTAGCTATCTTGATATGCCCTTCCGATTGCGTATGGATCCTGACTTGGAGATTCCTATACTGAGTATGGATGATGGTCCTTGGAAGGGTAAGGAGATTACTGAGGATGTGATGCTTAAGATTCTTGCAGAGGATTACAGGGCTAACCCGGGGCTGTATATGACTATTGATGATTTGGAGAAGGAGACTGGTCTGGATAAGAGTAAGGTGCTTGAACTCGTAGGTTCGCTTGAGCAGAAGAAGCTTGTAGCCGCTTTCCGAGATAGTCGTGGGAATTTGACTATGGCTAAGGCGAATTACGAGGGACTTAGAAAAGCGTACCCGGCTGAACACTACCGCTGGTTCCCTGAGTGGTTTGATCCTGAGGAACTAGGTTTCTTCTAAATTCATTCAACATTTATTTTACTTTTTTATTTTGTTTAGATTCTAGAGTATTGTGTTTGGATGTGTTTGGGTTTTTTACCTTCGTTCTTGTTTAGATTTTTTTGCTATTTTGAAGGTTTGTTGAGCTAGGTCTGAGATTTGGCTATTGTTGTAGCCTATGATGTAGCTTTCAACGCGGTTGTTTAGTGGGTTTACCCATTTTTCTGGTAAGCGCTTGGCACCTAGTATGACTCCTAGTATTGAGCCTGTTGTTGCGCCGTTGCAGTCGGTGTCTAGACCACCCATAACGCTTATTGTTATACTTTTTTCATAGTCGCCGTCACCGTGGAGAAGGCCTAGAAGAACCAGGGCTGCGTTGTTTATGGTGTGAACAGGACTGTAATGACCGTATTTTTCATTGATCTTGTTCCATACGTCTCTCCAGTCACTGTACTCTTTGCTCCACTCGACAGTGTTCCTCACTGTCTCTGAGAGCCTTGACTGTTCTGGAATTTCTGATAGGCCGATGTTTATTATTTTTTCAATATTATTTGTTGTGAAGGCGGCGCTAAGCATGGCGCTCACAAACATTTCCCCATATATTCCGTTTTTTACGTGGGAGAGACTGGCGTCCCGGTAAGCTAGTTCAGCTGCAAGTTCAGGTTTTCCAGGGGTTCACAACAGTAGAAAGATTTAATGATAAATAATACCATTCTTGGACTTTAATCGTGAACCTAAACATCCGCAGAGATGTCCAATACAAGGCTACAACCCTGCCCACGAGAACCAAG
>NZ_JBRAKS010000474.1:0-2424 GCF_052745115.1 Candidatus Jordarchaeum sp. | reverse complement strand
AGTCCAAGAATGGTATTATTTATCATTAAATCTTTCTACTGTTGTGAACCCTTCTTTTTTACCGATTAGGCCTAGAACCGTGAGCAGAACCTCTTTCTGGAATCCGTCTTCTGAAGATTCAAAATTTTGAATTATTGTTTTTATCCCTTCAATGTTTCTTCCACAAAACTCCGCTAACTTATTCTCCAGCTTAAGGAGGGAATGCCCTTTTACCCTTGGAATCAGGTCTATCAATTCCTCGAGATTGTTCGTTTCCTGAACCAGCTTGAGGTTGGCTTCGTCTTCTTTCTTCTTAGGATATTGACTGTATATCTCTTCGAAAACTGAGCGGTACGGATCGAACTGCCAGTGAAACATGGTTTGGGTGCTGGGCGGCCAGAGCGGATCAGTCATCTGCTAAAACCTCTCAACTTTTTCTCTAAAGCCTCTCCTTCTTTATAAAGCTTGCAAGTATTCCAGATTTTTTATTTCATTTTTTGGGGTAGAGGCCTTTCAACTTTTTGTAATAGCTTCGGTTCTCTTATTAGTGAAGCTGTTTCTGTTTTGCTCATTATTTTTCTGGGTGTTGGCTTTCATAGAGTTTGTTTAGGAGTTCGCTTATTTCTTCGGTGAGATGGTTGAACAGTTCTAATCCTTCATGTGCGATTTTTATTGCTTGGTCTGTTTTTCCGTCTTTTTCTAGAAGCTGTAAATACGAGAGGAAGAAGTCCTCGTCTTCGCGGTAGTATTTCTGCAGGATTTTGTAAAGTTCCTCTTTTCCACTCTCACCGAGTCCTTCTAGAATAGCGGCCTGCATGTTTAGGAGTCCTATTGCATTGCAGTATTCGTGATAATTTTTATCTCTGTCCGGGAGAGTTTTTGGAAGGTGTGGTTCAAGCAGTTTCTTCCAGTATTCCAGATCCTCTTTTGAGGTGCATCCTTGTTCAAGTACCTGCGCATAGACGTCTTGAAAGAAGTCTGGGTCGCTTTCAAGGTACCTGTTGAACAGGTAATCAATGTATCCTCTTTTCTCCTCATGCTTTAGCCCCGCCTCTTTCAGGCATTTCGCGAATTCTTCTACTGCGTAGTAGAATTCTCCACTGTAGTATCCGTCAGAATCGTCCACCGTCTCCATGTTTTCGGCGATTACTTCGGATAGGGCTTGATAGATTTTCGCCGCTTCCCGAAAGTTTCTCTTTTGAATGAAGCGTTCCGCCAAGTCTCGAATTTGAGTAGAGTCAACTTCTGCGGCGCCCTGCTTGGTAAATCTGTACTCACCAGCGGCCCCCTTGTATAGCAGGTTTATCTCCTTCTTATAATCTTGAATGCTTTTTTCTTCTCCTCTGTCCGCGAAGTAAATTTTGAAATGTGTTTTTAGCTTTGGATCCTCTTTGAACTGCTTTCTTAGGAATTCTTTCAACTCTTCCAAACTTACGCTGTCAAGGATGATGTTGATTGCGTCTTCCTCTTTTTTCCTTTTCCCATTCATTTCTTTATAGTTTTTTGATAGTGCAATTAGGGTTGCAACTATATGTTTACAGTAGCTGCCCCCATCGTAGGGGCAATTACACTGTGCTTTAAAATCATCTTCCAGGCGTATATTGACCCTATACTTATGTGTACCGGCGACTACAGCTTTTACAGTGGTTCCATAAAAGTCAACCTTTTCAACCCGGCCTTCCCTAAAGTATCTCAAGCCACGCTCAAAAGAATTCTCCGTACACAAACTTTGTATTTTCTCTATCGTCAGTTCCACAAAACCACCACAAAGAATTCCATCCCTATCCAATTTTTTCAAATGTTATTTCTGATGACGCGTTTCTGAGTCATAATTTTTTAGGAGGCATTATTTCTATTCCCTTCGCATCTAGCCATTCTTTAACCCGTTCTCTCATTCTAGCATCCTTAAACTTGAACCATCTCTCCCTCTCCCCAGGATAGTTCAGCAACACGTTTTTAAACCGTCTGAAAGCGCCTCTACCATCTATCGCTATGTAGAGTTTCTCTTTGAGACCCTCGTCCTGAACCGTTTCAATAAAGTCCTCCATATCCTCGTAGCCCTCGCTGGGTTCTATTTTTGGAATCACAATGTAGCGTTCTCCAAATCCCGCATCCAATTTTTCCTCAATTTCTTTGATTTCTTCCCTATCCATGAAATCTGAGACAAAGATGATCTCGCCAGTCTTAAGGTCCAAGTAGTACCTATTATCAAGCGAGACATCTTCAAAGGCCCAGCAGATTTCATCAAAGTCGGTGACTACCCTAATCTTTTCAGGCACCGAAATCCCACCTTTTTTAACCACTAATACATCAACACAGATCTATTTTCTATAAATAAAAATTATTAAATTCACATTATTGAAATTTACGCTGGTTGAGTTGAGGGTTCCACTCTATGTAGAAATTCATAGAATTACATAGAGTTGGGGCTTCACAGTATCATGC
>NZ_JBRAKS010000473.1:0-2426 GCF_052745115.1 Candidatus Jordarchaeum sp. | reverse complement strand
ATAGCCATATATGGTATTATTTAGTATTAAATCTTCCTACTGTTGTAAACCCTCTCTAGTGAAATGAATTTTTGAAAATCCAAGTTATCGGTGGATCAGTTTTTCAAATATTGATGTTATGGATATTTAAACGTATGCTGTTTATACTTGATTTATTGTTTTGTTTGCATAATCCTTCTGGGAACTTGCAAATCAAAGTCTATCATAAACATGGAGGTTTTTTTGTAAAGCTCAGGTATAGGAGAACCAGATAAAACAATTATTGCTCTTTTTATCTTTTCTTCTAAAAATGGGCACTCGAGACATTTTTCAGGATTAATAGTTACAGTATTTTTCTCAACATCGTTTACAAGTTGAACTGCCTCGCAAATATCATCTTTTAAGGAGCATACAACTTGAACCATTTTATTCATCATAGTATCAGTAACCCTCTTTACCCTTTTCACAAACTTAAAAAGAATAGAAACATTGAGCACTAATAAATGTATATCCAAACACACATAAACCGTTTAAATTTTCAATAAAAATTTTGAAAAAACAAGTTTCATCCCACAAGTATTTCCCTTTTCAGAAACCAAGACTGCTGCACAAAAACTTTACGGGAAATTTCTGAAATTTATGGTTTGAATATTTAGGATAAGAATTTGAGCGCAGTAAGTGCATAAGTATCAGCCGCCTTTTTAAGTTGAGAAATTTCTATATGTTCGTTGGCTGTGTGAGCCATGGATAATCGCCCCGGGCCAAATACTATACTAGGTATTCCATGTTGCGAGAAAAGCGATGCATCTGTACTTCCAGCTATCCCAGCGTATACTGTTTTACCCATTACCTGGTTAACAGCTTCGTCAAGAAATTTTATAAAAGGTAAATCAAGTGGTGTATCCATTGGAGGAAGCCCCAGTATAAATTGTAGAGATGCTTCAAATTCAGTGTCTTCTTTTTTTATGGAATTTATTATTTCTTGGAACTCACTGGCTATCTCCTTCTCGGTTTCTCCGGGTAACATTCTTCTGTCAAAAACTAAATTGCATTTGTCCGGAACAATATTGAATCTCTCCCCACCCTTTATAGTGCCTAGATTAAAAGATGGCGAACCTAGGGTGGGATGTTTCTTTTTCTTAAAAATTTTCGGAAATTCATTTTGTACCTTCCGAATTAGTTTTATTGCTTTGTAAATGGCATTGATTCCCAGCTCTGGTGAGCTTCCATGAGCAGCCTTCCCCATAACATCGATTATTGCTAAAATTATTCCCTTAGAAGCAGAAACTATTTCAAGATTAGTTGGTTCCCCCACAATTACACAATCAGATAATGGTCCAGATTTAATGATTTCTTTTGTCCCCCAGCTTCCCGCCTCTTCAGTTGACACTCCAGTAAAAACGAGTCTTCCCTTAAGTTTTACTTTGGCTCTTTTTAGTGCTACCAGAGCCACAGCCATGCAAGCTAAGCCTCCTTTCATGTCACACGAACCTCTTCCATAAAGTTTCCCTTCTTTTATTTCCGCATCGAATGGAGATATTGTCATGTTATCAACAGGCACCGTATCGAGATGTCCATTAAACATTAATGAGGGAGAACCAGTATCAGTACCGCCCAGGGAGACAATTATGTTAACACCACTTTCTATTTCACGAATCTCGGGAATTAGACCATTGTCTCTAAAGAAAGCGTCCAAACGCTCTGCTACTCGCCGCTCTCCATCCTTAATCTCTACATAACTTGGAATAGTAATTAACGCCCTAGCTAAGGAAATTATTTCATCCTCAACTATTTCCGATTCAACCTTGTCCCAAGACTCCATAATAAACACGTTCCAATAAATAATGAAAAATTATATTTTAAATTTAATTCAGAGTTTAAATTTACTTTGTTTAAAAAGATATATAATAAAGTGTTTGCATTTTTAATTTCTCATATTCTCTGGGAAAAATTTATTCTTGGATAGAAAGTATTAAATTTTAGCTAAGGTTTTTCGATGAGTTTTTCAAGTAGATAAAAGTCCGACAAAGCGTTTATTCTACCCCTCAGATTAGCTGAGGCCAGAATCGAAAGCTTCTCATCATACATCGATATTATAACACCGGTCTTTTCCGTAATCTTCATTAAAAAAGAGTTTTCATTGTGAAGACTGTCACCCGGTTTCAACTCATCAATAGAGTAATTTTCAAAAAGGGTTACTGCTTTTTCAGGGAATTCACCTTTCAATCCCCAGATCTTGAAATTTTTATCTATAATGGCGATTGAAGTAGGTTTCAAGTTTCCGCAATTTATTTCAATGAGGTTTATCATCCTGTCAATTTGGAAGTCTTCACTCAAATTTTTAGGCCTCAAGAATTTTTTATAATAATATTATCACTTTCTCTATTAATTAAAGACAAGTTTTAGGTATTAAATATTTTTGAATCCCATATTGATTTTAAAAAAAG
>NZ_JBRAKS010000472.1:0-2460 GCF_052745115.1 Candidatus Jordarchaeum sp. | reverse complement strand
ATCTTCCGTCGCCGCCAGTTGGGCGGAGACGCAAAACGCCTGCAAGAGCGGAGAGGTTCATGCCCCAAGGCAGGTGCTCCCCTATGAAGCAGGAACCGAACACCATCTGGAAGTGTCCTAGATGGGTAAGTTTCGGACAACGGTTCACACAGGCGATCAAAAATTTTGAAGCCAGAAGTTTTAAATAAGAGTTAAGAGATAAAGTAGCGAAAATTCCAGGAACCATATCTAAAATGAAGAGACTTTCATTAACTAATGTTTGAAAATAAGAACGGGAGTGAGAAAGGTGAAATTGCTGAGAATCACTGCCTTAATAATTTTACTAATTTTCGCATTTGGAATTGTGATTCCTGCCATAACTATTAGTTCAAACAATATAGGCTCAGAAGAGAATATGATACTCTTTTTTGCTCCCAGTGGTAATCACGGTTTTGAGAGTAAACAAGATACCGTAGTTAATTTAACAATCTTGCACACTGGTGACATTCATTCACAACTGCTGCCTTGGCCATACGCCCAGTACAAAACCGGAATTAATAATGACAACACGCTGGGAGGAATCGCACGGTTGGCCACCCTAGTTAACGAAACAAGAACTGAAAAGAAGCTGGTCGACGAAGCGGTTCTACTGTTTGATGTTGGCGACTTTCTTATGGGAACACCATTCCAGTATCTGGGTCCAAACAGCACCCTGAACGCTTCCCCAGAACTTCACATGATGAATCTGATAGGATTTAACGCCAGTTGTTTGGGAAACCATGAATGGGAGTACAGTGTTCATGGATTATCCCTCATTCTCAACAACACCAATACCACGCTAGGTGGCAGTATGCCCTTGTTACTTTGTTCCAACTTGGTTTTGGGAGAGGATTCCTACGGTCTGGGGCAGTTCATAGAGAACAATAAGACATTAACAGTATCAACGAACGGAAAAACATTAACTATTGGTCTCTTCTCGTTGATGGGGAAGAACGCAATGTCTACGGTGTTTTTCAAGGGTAAATACAATTTTTCTGATCCAATTCAGACAGCAAGGGAACAGGTCACTTACTTCCAGAATGAAGGCGTGGATCTTATTATCTTGATTTCCCACATGGGGTACAAGGACGCCATACAGCTTGCTTCAAGTGTTTCGGGTATAGATTTGATTCTGGCGGGTCACGATCACCAACTGTTAGAACAGCCTATCGTCGTAAAAACATCGGTAGGAAATACCACCATAGTTGACGCGAAAAGCTACTTGGAATACTTGGGTAAACTTGAACTGAGCGTTAAGCTGGGAGGACCCGCGGGTCAAGGAATCGGGATTCGCACCTACCAAGCTATCCTTATTGACGACACAATACCAGAAAACGGAACAATCCTCACGGGACTTGAAACCTACATCGATGCTGTGAACAGTCTTCTTAGCGAGTGGGATGTATCTTCAATTGATACCGTCATTGCCCACGTGGACTTTAACCTCACATACTCCACTCCGGGCTTTGAGAAGCCAACGGGTGAAAGCCCTGTGGGAGACTTGGTGGCTGATTCCATGAGGTGGGCTGCCAGTAATGTTACGGGAGAGTACGTGGATTTTGCTTTCATGCCCAGTGGGACAATAAAACATGGCAAGTATTTTTGTTTGAATGGAGATATCACAGTCTACGATGCTAACAGCATTATTCCCTTTGGGGGCGTACCCATGCAGGGCCCCTATCGTGGTTGGCCTATTTGCAGTTTCCACCTCTACGGGTATGAGATTAAAAGAATGCTTGAGTTTTCGGTTCTAATGGGTGGGGACTTTTTCATCCAGATCTCGGGACTCAGATTCACCTACGCCCTTATTGGAATTCCAACTATGCGTGTGATTAGCATTGAACAAGAAATAAACGGTACATGGATACCTCTAGAAATGAACAAATTGTACAGGATTGCTATCAGCTACGAGGCCGCCATATTGATTCCTCAAATTGGTCAGTTGTATCCCGTATTTAGCATAATACCCAAAAACGAGTCTGGATACCCCATACCCTCCAACGAAACCATAATTTATGACGCCGAAGAGAGACCTTTCCCCATACACCTAGGCTTAATACGGTTTTTAACTGATTATTTAGAGGGAACAGTGCCTGAAATTTATAATCAGTCGCAAAACAGAGCTAAAGCAGTGCTGGCAAATCCCATTCACGTCCTTTACCTATTAAACCAAGTGGGGCAAACCATAGTCAGCCAGTCAACCACGTCAAACCTGTTAATGGGTGGAGTAGCAAGTCTAATCCTAATTGCGGTTATGGCAATTGGTGTGATCATTTCCCGAAGACCTTGATTCCAGAACGGAATTTTAGACCCGCAAACCCTTTTTTCTTTTTTCTTTTAGGAATCGTTTAAGCAGAACTTAGAAATGCGGTCGCATAGAAAGTGGAAGAAACGAGGGGTTCACAACAGTAGAAAGATTTAATGATAAATAATACCATTCTT
>NZ_JBRAKS010000471.1:0-2461 GCF_052745115.1 Candidatus Jordarchaeum sp. | reverse complement strand
GGCGATAGATTCGCAAAATCTGCTTTTTTGAGGCTTTTTTCTGGTTGTGCTTCAAGCGTGGTTTCCGGCTTTTTTCAATCTAAGGTGGCTTAAACCTAAAAAATTGAGGAAAAATACCAAGAAAACCATAAATTATTAGAACAATAAAAGAGAAAAACCATAAACAAAGATTCTGCGAATCTATCGCCCGGAAGTGTTCATTCTTGGTCCCTCCTCCAAGGGGCTTGTCGTAGACCCGGAAATCGCAGGGGATGAGGGCTTTCCCATCGGTCCAGAGCATCGTTATGAGGTTTATCCCCTTGACCACCTTCTGGTGTTTTCCGCTCCAGTGGTAGGTCACAAGCTCCATCTTCTTCTCGGAAGCCTACGGCTTATCCAGGGTGGTGTCGTCCAGCACCAGTACCCCCTCGTCAAGTTGGACGAGGCGTTGACCCTCTTCCCACAGGGCCTCCGTGTCTGGAGGCTTTCTGCTCAGTAGGCGGGTGAAGGCGTCGTGGGCTGGCGGGGGGTGTTCACTTTTAGGCTGGCATTGAGCGGCTTCGGTGCAGGTGAATACCTTCTGGGCGGCTATTAGAAACTGAATATAGTCCAGATCATCACACCTCGGCGGGTTCATAACATAACCTCTTCCTTTATTCGATCTGCTGAATATTTATAAGCTGAAGAAGGATTTAAGTCAACTGCGTAACTCCTAATCGTATAAAAATATGTTTTAAACATTATATAAAAAATAAATAAAATGAAAAGACAGACTAATACAAAAAGTGTCTAATAATGAAATTTCAGTCCTAGGATTAAGATTTCATTTTCTCTGTCCGAACAGCAAATTTCTCCCTTTTAATTAGTCTTGCAAGCCTCTCCGAAGGCAAAACCACTAAAATAACAGCCAAAACCACTTGTGATATTAAGAAAGCCGCCGCGAAACCTATCGCTTGGAAAATCCGACCCAATAGTAATATACCCAAAATATCAACTACAAGCGCCGCAACATAACCTACCAAAACTATCTTTGAGCGTTCCTCGCTTAATAGCACCGAAGATTTTATACTGGCGATGGCCGCTGGCAGCACAGCTAGGGAGATCACCTGGGTGGTAGGGATGCTTTCGGTGAAGTCTGGAAAGAGCCACTGAATAAAATATGGGGCTAACAAAATGCCTAAAATGGTGATCAAAACGGCAGCAAGAATTCCAATTAGTTCTACCTCACGCCTAGTGGAACCACTAGACTTCTCCGGGAGTAAATACTTCAGTAAACTTTGAGGAATAACCAGAAATATCATCAGAAATTGGAAAGCCAAATTATATGTTCCCAGAAATAGTAGACCGAAAAACAAACCGATAACAATCTTATCAAGCACAGTCCTAGAAGCTTGAGCCAGATTCATCCCCCAAGTGTGGAGAGTAAAAATTAACTTAGCACGAATCTCCCTAAAATAAAATGACACCCTACGAGCCCTAAAAAGTTCTCTAAAATAATCGTAACTCACCATAAATAGAGGAGCAGCATAAGCCACTAACAACAGATTCTCAATATCCTTGATAAAATAACCTGAAAAAGCGGAAAAAAAGTAAAAAATTACCACCAAACCAATTTCTAAAAACCGAACAGAGGAAAAAATAACAAAAAACCTTTTGTACTCTCTCCTACCCAGAGCCCACGCCCAAGAAAGGGTAAAGAAAACAGTACCCAAAATTATGGGAAACATAAAAATGAATTCCACGCCATCACTAATTAACGGTTGTATCGAAATTTGAAAATTAAAAATATTGATCGAACCAACTGGTGGGGGGAAAAATGACGTACAATGTGAGTAAAGCAAAATTATTTTCTCTGGAATTAGAAAGGCTGTCGGAAGCCGGTTTCAAACCTGGTTTATGGAAGTCATAAGATGCCCACTTGACATTTAAGCGATGAACAAGCCTTAAAAAAAGAAAAGCTAACTAATTTTATCCCAAAAGCCTTATCTTTTTCAAACGTTGATTGGAAAATAATATCTACTTGAATTCCCAGTTACAAACCGTAGTCCAATTTACGCTAGAAGTTAACATTCTTCCTAATTCGCTAAAAGGTTTTTACTAACATGCGTCAACAGTATTGGTGATGTAAGTTGCTTAAAGTTTTGATAACTGGTGCATGGTGCTCACTTAATTACGGAGAAATGGCAATAGTTCTAAGTGCCACGGAAAATTTGAAAAGAATAATTAAAGATATACAGTTTACAATTTTTTCGTCACATCCTTCTGATGATTTCAGGCGTTACAAGGGATACGATGTTAGAATAAACCCCCCGTTTCTCGTCAAACTCCACCGTACTTCAAATTTTAGAACTCTTGATCGGACCCTTGTTATGTTTATTCTCAATCTTTTTGAATAAAAATTTTATTTTTTTTAAAGGGTTAAACCTCAATTGTAGAAGTTAGGGACATTTGTCACCCCTTGCTGTTAATTGGTAGGATGTCC
>NZ_JBRAKS010000470.1:0-2465 GCF_052745115.1 Candidatus Jordarchaeum sp. | reverse complement strand
TTAATTTTGTTCTTAATTATGTTGTTGTTTACTCCTTTGTTTCGGGCTTAAAAAAACGCTTCTTTTCGGGGAAACTTGTTGAGCAAAACACAAGCATATATTTCCCGTATACGGGAACAAAAGAGGATGATGATCCGGTTGCCGATGAGAACATCCAGCCACGTACAAGGGGCAATTGTTTAATGGATATATCTAACCGGTTGAAGAATTTGAAAATATTAGTCTTGAATACTGGAAATAAGACCGAGATGGCTCTTGGGTACTGCACTTTGTACGGAGACATGACTGGGGGAATCGGGGCTATCGGTGATGTGAACAAGCTTGAGGTCTATAAGTTGGCAAGGTATGTGAATGAGAAAGCGGGTAGGGAGAGTATTCCAGAGAGTGTTTTTAAGAAGAAGCCCTCAGCGGAGCTTAAGGAAGACCAGTTTGACCCATTTGATTTTGACATCGTCAGCCCATTGGTGGACGAGATCATAGAGAATAGAAGAGGTAAAAATGAGCTAATCGAGAGGGGTTACCTGAGGAAGTTGTAGAGGATACTTATAGGAGAATTAGAAGAGCGGAGTATAAGAGATGGCAGGCTCCACCCTGTATAAAGATTACTCCGAAGGCTTTTGGCATGGGATGGAAGATGCCTATCGTTAATAGGTATAGAGGATGAGAATGGAGAGAATAAATTCTGATCCTTCCAAGTTAAAATGAATGAAAGTGTATTTTATGAATATTTGTTTTTTAATTAGTGCTTTGTGTGATGTAGGTGCTGTTCTGCGAACCTACGGAGAATGTCCATCTGACCCCTTGTTTCAATGGAACATGGTCGTTTCCGTCGTACTTCCTGCACCGCCTCTTCAAAACTTTTTCCTTGGCTGATGAGGTAGGCGGCGAGAAAGGTGCCTGTTCTGCCGCAACCCATTAAGCAATGGACTGCAACAGGTTTGCCTTTGCGACGGTTTTCATTGACAATATCCACGAATTCCTGTATTTGCTCAAGGGTAGGTGTTCCGAAATCAGGTACTGGAATGTGATAATATTCCAATCCTGCGGAGACCACGCTTTCAATGTTAAGTGGGTTAAGCATTACTGTCACTAGCACACGAATACCCTCATCAGATAAGCGTTGAAGATCAACGGATCTAGGGCGGGAGGAACCAGCAAGGACGCCAGGGATTAACCAGCTAAAGTTGTGCATTATGAGTTCGCCACTCTGGAGATTGTTATAATTCGATAAAGATAGGAAGTTTAAGACATTTTTGATTTTCTGAGAGTATCCACTACAGGTTTCGGTCACTTCTTTTCCATTAAAACTGTGTAAAAGTATCGTGTGTAGCCATCTCCTTCAAAGGATGCTATGTTTTTTATACTTCTGATTTTAAAGTGTTTTGAGAAGAGTCTTATTATCTGTTCCTGTGAGAAATGATTCCAAGCGGGTCCATTCCTATCGCTGAATACAGTCATAAGATACAAGCCGCCCTTCTTTAATACCCTGTGTACTCCTTTTATGAAGAGACCCCTGTCTTCGACTTCTACATGGTGGAAGCATCCATTGTCAAAGACAAAATCAAACTGCTCGTCATCGAAGGGGAGATCCACAAAACTCGCTAGTTGAAGCGGAATATTTACGTTTGCTTTTTTGGTTTTTTCTTTTGCGTATTCCAAAGCTTTGTGAGAAACGTCAATTCCTATAACTTGAAAGCCTTTTCGTGCCAGATAAACGGTATTGGTTCCTGCACCAGTACACAAGTCCAATGTCTTCCCTTTTTTAATTTTTCCACTCTTTACCATATTCACGAGAAACTGTCTAGGCCTCCCAAGTTCCCAAGGTAAAACCTCCAGAGGATATCTCCTGTAGATTTTATCCCATCTACTATACTCCGAGATTTTACTCGCTCCCAATGTGTTAAAACCTCCCTTTTCCAATTCTGATACATGTTGTAAAGTGTATCCTCAAGAAACCACTATAATCGTGAAGTTGTTATAATAATCAAAGATTAATTTTTAGAATCCCCCTCAAATCGTTAAGAATTGGTTTTTAGCTAAAAGAACTAATGGTTTAAGTTACTTAAATTTAACGAGCGACCCATTATAGATATTAGAATTATACCTTATGAAGTGATTACTGTCCAAAGCCAATAGGTTGAAGTAAATTTTTAAAAAATTAGTGTTTATAAATGTGTAATTATCAGCTGGTTACTTCTAATACAATATCAGCTTCGTATACATTGAAATGTCCACAATTTTTGCAAATGTATCCTCTTGTGTAACATTCTTCGCACTCGCAGTTTAAATAGTTGAAGGCTGCACATTTTTCACAAAACGCATAGATTGCTTTCATTTGCCAACCACCTGCTTTTTTGGCGTTTTTTGATTTTTGGGTGCTTTTTTGGGCTTATTTTGTCCCCTTTTTATTATATTAATTAAATTGAATATATTATATAAAAATATCTTAAATATTTTATTAGTAT
>NZ_JBRAKS010000469.1:0-2466 GCF_052745115.1 Candidatus Jordarchaeum sp. | reverse complement strand
AATCAATCTGAAAATTTAGAATAAATAGAAGTACCTGAATTTAAACAAAAATCTAGTTGGTGCGGGAGGCGCGATTTGAACGCGCGCAGGCATTCGCGGCGCTATTTTCATAGCGTCTCTACGCCAGCAGGTCCTGAGCCTTGACCAGGAATTTTTTCCCTGTCTGCCTCCTCTGGTCACCTGTTAGGCTTTGACCTAGCTCGGACACTCCCGCATCTATTAGAACAGTGCTTTCAGATTATGTTAACTTATGAATATTTCTTATTTAGATTTTCCAAAAGGTGATTAGGTATATTTTTTTAAAAGCTTTCCTACTACTTTTCTTTTTCTATTTTTGCTTTTTCGTATATTTCTTGAGCTTTTTGTTCGGCTTTTATTTTTAATTTCTCTGATATTACTTTATTTTTACAAGCTTCGATTAGTTCTTCTTTATCTATAATTTTTACCTCACCATTTGGCCATTTTACTACGTCTATGGCGAGGTCTATGTATCTGAGTTTATTGGGGGGGTAGAACTCTATAGGGGTGTTTATGTTGTAATATGTTCCTTTAAATTCTCCGCTTTTTGAGTAATATTTTGTTTGTAGATTCCAGGATCCGAGTGTGATTTCAGTTATTCCGTAGTCACCTGTTTGTTTAGGTATGTTGAGTCCATCAAAGTGTCCGCCGCCTTTAAACAGTCTTCTTAAATTTAGTTGTTTTGTACTGGGATCTATGTAAGTAAGTATGCCAGAGAGTATGAATTGATAGCCATTTATTTTTACATGTTCGATTAGTATTTGGTCACCTCTTTTTGGGAACTCTTTGGTGTATAGTTTGTTTAAAATTTCGAGAATACTATTTTGCATTTCGGGGTGTTTTGTTAGAACTTCTTCTGCGAAATCTATGAGCAGGGAGTAATCATGTCCTATTGATTTATAGTAGTGATGTTGTTCAACCGTTTTTACGATTCCTTGTCTAATTTTATCCAGTTTTTTCTTATCTTCGCTTGTAAATTCGATAAGTATGTTTTCGATTCCTTCTAATAAAAGGGTCGGGCTTTTATCTTCTCTTTTTCGGTTCATAAGTTTTTTTGCCTTTTCGACTAGTTCAGATACTTCTTGAATTAAAATGGTCGGGTTTTGGTTTGCTGCTCCGGTTCTAAAAATTATTCCCCAGTTTTCTGGTTTTATTTTCTCTCCTAGTGAGTATAGTTCTTGTCTGATTTCTCTATCTCTGATTTTTTTACTTATTTTCACGCCTTCTTGTTCAATCAATATTGCATATTTTCCGATTATTGAAATCATAGTGGTGGCTATTGGGTATTGTTTATCGGTTTTAATAATTTCAACTAAATATTCTTCACCCTCTCTTACTCTCTCATTAAAGATAAGTGCATTACAGTCGCCAATATCCAAGAATGCTCTATTGCCTTCAACTTTTACTACTTTTGCTTTATAAATTGAATTTAATTTAGTAATTGGTTTTCTAAATACCGCATCTTCAAACTCTTTTTTTAGAACCTCTTCAACTTTTATTGCTTTACTAGTTTCTCCATTAATTATTATTCCTTGTCTATTTTCAAAATCAAATATATCAATATCCGATTGGGCGTTATTGCTCTCTAACTTGAATCTCTCATTTTGCGTTGGTGAGGCTTGAGCAATTTCGAATCCATTATCCAGCAGAATTTTAGTTAATGAGGTGGAATATATTCCTCGAATTTTAATCAATATTGATTGGTGAGTCAATTGCAAAACCAAAAAATAAATCTTCTCAGTTACTTATAGTTTTTTTGTATATCTACAATAATAAAATTGAGTGAATATAAATTAATAAAGAATATGTGTACATCACCTTTATTGTAAAATTTTATAAAAGTTTGGAATATATTAGATGCGATTGATACTCGTAGAAGTGTGTTCAATTAAACTAAAAATCATCATCATGTACATGTTTCTCTTTTATGCTTTGGCAGAGCATCCCCAAAATATACTCCTAGTCACTAATTGTTTCTAATATTGATACTGCATTCCAAATTTTTGTCCTACTGTGTAGCGGGCAATTTGGGTCTTGTGAAACTTCGTCCAGTACCGATATGGCATTTGAAGCTTTAACCGCCGGGGTGTCCTCATCAGTCTGCAACGCCTCCATTGCCTGTATTGCTGCTCTGCGTATATTACGGGGGGTCGCAGTATCCTCTGAAATCTGTTTTAAAATAAACATCGCTTGGTTCATTTTTTCCGAAGTGTCACTCATATTTTCTCCCTCTATCTGTTTTATTATATTACTATAAAATTTCTATTAAACCTAGATAGTTTGAAATATGAGACGCTATCTCGCTTGGTAATATTAATACCCTATACTTATATTTATTGTCTTTTTTTAGCCGAATTTGATAAAAGCTCATTTTTTAATTTAAAAGAACTCTTAGATTATAAATAGATTCACCCAACACAAGAATTTAATACCATAAATCCAAAGACA
>NZ_JBRAKS010000468.1:0-2466 GCF_052745115.1 Candidatus Jordarchaeum sp. | reverse complement strand
TCGTCCACATCAACAAGTATTCCATACATTTTCTTCATCTCCTACACCTTCTCAATTCTACAAATATTTGTGCTGTATCCAATCATCCTAGTGTGGGGATCTTCAGCCGTTGTTGCCACAAGCATTATACCTTCATTTCGAAAGTCTTCATCTAGTGCCTTTGGGCCTGTGTGAGTTGGGACAAATACCACTTTCGGATGTATGAGCGGAGTAGTTTTCACCTTCATTTTCAAGCCGTTTTTAGGAGATCTAGGTGTTATTATTTTGACGAGGTCTCCATCTTTGATTCGCAAATGTTTCGCTGTGGATGGATGAATCCATACAAATGGTTTTTCATCGATTTTTAGAAGCAGTTCATTTACGTTTTGACTGTAACCTGTCATTAGATGTACAAGCTTACCCGTAGTCATTATTAGTGGATATTCTCCATTCCAATCAATCTTTTCGCTTGTGTCCTCCGGCTCTTCTGCAGGCTTTGTCCACTCGGGTAATCCTGCATCATGCCACGTTTCACCTTTGAGATCAAAAAAAGCCTTACCCTCTTTCCATGGATAGAAACCCTTTATTTTTTCGTTCCACCTTTTAGAAGGGGTCCAAAGAAGCGGAATTTCAGGCATACCAAGCTCTTTAGCTGTTTTCCAGCAGTTAGGACACTTTTCGAAGAAAACTTTTTCTCCCATATAGTTTGGATCCTTTTCCATTAGGCATAAGGGAGCTGGCCAATATACAACTTTTTTATCTTTCACTATGTCTAATCTTACCCCAGAGAATGGATGGCACCTTTCAGGATCCATTGCTGCAGGGGTCCCAGGCTTAACAGCCCACATAAGCATTTCAAGTCTCCACCAGTAATGATAGATTGCTTCTGGACCCTGCTTGAATATATTGTGAGGCCAAAGTAAACCATGATTATCTAAATCGAAGCCAACTTTTTCTCCCCAAGCTCTTAAATCTTCTCGGAAAATCAGCTCACGATTTCTTATCACATATTTATGATCCTCGCAATGCCCAGTGACTTTTGCGCTTTCCTCTGCAACTTCGTTAATTATTGTGTCAAGATCTTTTCCGTTCGGCTTCCTTTTTTCCTCGTCCCAAATTACCTTTATCTTGTCAGCCCAAGGTTTTATGAGTTCATTCCAGACATCATCCAAAGTTCCGCCGCTTTCAAGAATTTCCTCCGCTCTTTTTTCGCAGTCTGGGCATTCACGGTACATCGTTTCGTTTCCATAAACCCTATGAAATATCTCATTAATGACCCATAGATCTTGCTTGGCCTCGCCTATCGGGGGAACTGCAGCATCTTTCCATTGAATCGCCCTTAACGTTGAGCATAAAAATGTTGAACCAGAGCACTCCAACTCTGTTGCTAATGGGAGGACGTAATGTGCGTAATTGCACATTTCGTTCCACTCGGTTGTTCCTATCACAATTAATCCATGTTCTTTTAGATACTCGTATAGACCACGCTGGTTCCCTGCGCTCCTAATTATGGGATTGCCGCCTATCCCTATGTAAGCCCTAATTTGCTCTTTGAATTCGGGCCATCTCGTTTCAGGAACCCACCCCATGGTCCAGTCGTAGGCATCCTCTGGATAGAATATTGCTGGATACTTGTAAGAGCATGTTGGAGTTAAGGGGACATAGTCAGCTGGGACAACACCTGGTTTAGGATTGTAGTCTCCTCCTCCAAGCGTCCCATAGCTGCCTATCATAAGATGTAACGCTACAATCAGACGATTAGTGTTAAATCCGCTTATCTGTGTGCTAGTGCGTGTGCCAGCAAGTATGGCGACTTTTCTTCCAGCATTGTGGATTTCACGCGCTAACTCTTCAATTTTCTTAGCTGGAACCCATGTTATTTTTTGAACTTTTTCTGGAGGGTATTCCTTCACAACCTCTTCTATAAAACGATCGAATTCTTCTCCTTCAACATAGTACTTCAAATAGGGGTATATCCAATTATTTTCTGCAAGAACATACATTATTCCAAGGATCAGGGCTCCATCTGTACCAGGTCTAATTGGAATGTATTCTGTAGCGTGTGCAGCCGTCTTTGTGAATCTCGGGTCGATATATACAAACTTTGTTCCCTTTTCCATTGCCTTTTTTATCCATCGAAAGCTTACAACTGCGGTTTCTGCAATATTGTACCCAAAATTAATGATCAATTTGGAGTCCACAATGGTGTCGACGCTGTTCACCGGACAGTTGAATCCCGTCATTGCTAGCCTTGCTCTCCACCAGTTTCCGTTGCATGCCACACATCCGGAATAGTTGAGTGATGAAATGAACGTGCGACCGAAGCGCATATAGTTCAGATATTCAGCCTCGCCGCAGGAGTTTCTAGGAGTGGCATAGCGAGCAACTCTTTTCATCTGATCTCCCGTCATTTTGTGCAATGGTTTTCCATTCCATTCTTTACGTATTTCCCTAAGCTTTTCAGCAATTTCATCCAGGGCCTGCTCC
>NZ_JBRAKS010000467.1:0-2478 GCF_052745115.1 Candidatus Jordarchaeum sp. | reverse complement strand
ACCCTCCGAGAAAAGAAGTCATAGAAGCCGTTGAAAAATGTAAAACCGCTGGAATCAAAGTAATCATGATTACCGGAGACCACCGAGAGACCGCCAGAGCCATAGCGGAAGAAGTAGGAATAATGACCAAAAAAGACCTCATCCTAGAGGGAAGAGAACTAGATGCGATCCCCGAAGAAGAATTCGAAAAAATGGTGGAATCCGTAAAAGTATTTGCCCGAAATGAGCCCCGCCACAAACTTAGAATTGTAAAAGCACTAAGAAAAAAAGGCAATATAGTGGCCATGACAGGTGACGGAGTCAATGATGCTCCAGCTATTAGGGAGGCGGACATCGGTATTGCTATGGGTGTTACGGGCACTCAGATTGCCAAGGAGACCTCGAATATGGTTCTGGCGGATGATAACTTTGCCTCTATTGTGGGGGCGGTGGAGGAGGGGCGTACTTCCTTTAATAATTTGGGAAGGGTGGTTCTTTATGTTATAACAACAAGTATTGCGGGCGGCTTGATTCTTCTTTTTTCTCTTATTTTTGGGTTTCCGATTCCCTTCTTTCCTCTCCAGATTTTATGGGTTAACCTTGTTACAGACGGAATCTGCGATAAGACTTTAGCAATTGAGCCGCGGTATCGGGATGTTCTTAAGGATCCTCCAAGATCTCCTAAAGAGAGAATTGTTTTCCGGAGAGTGGTTTACCAAATTATCTACCTTGCGGCGATTATGATTGTGGGAACCATGGCTGTATACTATTTCTTTCTGTCCTCATGGGGGTTCGGGGTGATTTTTGAGGGTTACCGGGAGCCTCGAACCATGGCTTTCACCACTCTTATTTTCTTCCAGCTTTTCAACGCCTTGAACATAAGGTCTCGGGAGTATAGTATATTCAAAATCGGATTATTATCAAACAAGTATTTTGCCGTGGGATTAGCAATCTCAATTATTCTGAATTTCTCTATTATATACGTTCCATTTTTCCAGGAATTGTTTCAAATCGTTCCACTGGATCCCTACCATTGGCTCATAGTGGTTCTGGTGAGTAGTAGCATTTTCGTAATAGAGGAAATACGGAAACGTGTAGCACCCAAACTATTCACAAAAAGACAATGAATTTTTTATGAACTCTCTAAAACGATGCTTACTAATTCATCTTTGAAAAATGTTAACCACGATATTGTTGCCGAATCCCCCAAAATTAACTGATAAGGCTGTTTCTGCTTTGGGCACCTGGCGTTTTCCGGCCTCCCCTCTCAACTGCCATGTGATTTCAACTACCTGAGCCACTCCGGTAGCACCCAGAGGGTGGCCTCTTGACTTTAATCCTCCGCTGGGATTAATGGGCAGTTCTCCATCAATCCAGGTTTTACCCTCCTCCACCGCCTTGGCTCCTTCACCCTTCTTGAAGAAACCAACATCCTCTGACTGAACTATTTCCAATATGGTGAAGGCGTCGTGCAATTCCGCGAAATCAATATCCTCCGGCTTCAGTTTTGCCATTTTATAAGCCTTGTCTGCAGCTATCCTCAGAGCTTCTAATACAGTTGGATCATCTCGCTCAGCAATAATTTGAACATCCGTAGCCTGCCCAAATCCCCTAATCAATACTGGTGTATCATTGTATTTTCTCGCTTCCTCTGCCGAGCAGAGCACCAGGGAAGCCGCCCCATCGCTTATCGGAGAACAATCAAATAGGCGAAGCGGATCCGCAATAATTGGTGACGCTAAAGCTTTTTCCAAGGTGATTTCCCTCTGAAAATGAGCGTAGGGGTTATTAGTTCCGTTTTTATGATTTTTCACCGCCACAAGCGATAGCAACTCCCGCTTCACATTATACTTTTTCAAGTATAGTTGGGCTAGGAGTCCTCCCATGGAGGGTAACGTGGCACCGTACTTGTATTCTGCTGTGGGGTGGGTTAGAGTTGCTATGACGGAGCCTACTCGAGTAGTGGGTACAGAGGTCATTTTTTCAACGCCGGTGACCAGTACCATGTCAGAAATACCCGACGCAATGGCCTGAAAACCTTCCTTTATTGCTGAGCCGCCGCTTGCCGGTCCATTTTCAATCTTATCTGCGGCTGCCGGTATCAAGTTGATTCTATCCACAAGAACACTGGCAATTCCCGCCATGTCATTAAACTCACCGGAAAACATGTTGCCCACATAAACCCGATCAAAATCAGTCTCAGAAGCGTTAGCATCAGAAATCGCAGTAAGAGAAGACTCCACCATCAGATCCGTAATGGACTTATCCTCCAATTGCCCAAACCGTGTCATACCACAACCAATAATAGCAACATCACGCATACCCATAACCCTCAATAAACCATTAAACTCTATAACAGCCTGTACACAATATAATTCATCAAGTATTTATTTTTTGAATTCTTAGTTCGCTTAATATAAAAGTCTTCTCATAAGCAACAAAACCCAATGAGTCTACTATTTATTATATGATGATTTGTTTCAGTTCTGTTAACTGTTA
>NZ_JBRAKS010000466.1:0-2497 GCF_052745115.1 Candidatus Jordarchaeum sp. | reverse complement strand
CTTAATTATGTGGTTGTTTACTCCTTTGTTTCGGGGGCTTAAAAAACGCTTCTTTCCGGGGAAACTTGTTGAGCAAAATACAAGCATATATTTCCCGTAGGCGATGTAGTTTCGTTCGATTCTGCCTCAAAAAGGAGCTTTTATAGAGCTTATTTTCCAATTTAGAACCCAAAAATAAGGGGTAGAATCGGGCGAATCTACATTACCTTTCCCGTATACGGTAAAAAATAAATAATTGAACATGGGAAATCAACTTCTTGTTTTATATCAGGCTCTTCAATAAGGAGTGGAATACAATAGAGTTTATAGATAGTTTACGCCCGAGTAAGAAATCACGTACTGTTGTTCTTACTGGCGCAGGAATTTCTGCTGAGAGCGGTGTGCCTATTTTTAGGGGGGAAGGATCGATGTGGGAAAACGCGAAGGCAAGGGAACTTGCCAGTAAAGCTGGTCCACATTGGAACACGAAAGGCACATGAGAGTTTTATGAGTGGAGGAGAGAACTTGTCAGTCGCTGTCAGCCAAATGCAGCTCATCTCATACTTGTGGAAATGGAAAATTTCTTCGACAACTTCTTTCTAATAACTCAAAATGTTGACGGTTTGCACATAAGAGCAGGAAGCAGAAATGTTTTAGAACTCCACGGCAACATGTGGAAGGGCAGATGTCCCAGAGACGGGGAGATAGTCGATTTACCAAAAACCCCCTTGGAGACAACACCTCCAATCCATCATTGTAGGTCAAACTTGCGTCCTAATGTTGTTCAGTTCGGAGAGCCTTTAGATGCAGCAGTATTGAGAAAAAGTATGGATGAAAGCAGGAATGCAGATCTATTTCTAGTTATTGGCACGTCAGGGGTTGTTTCACCGGCACGGGAACTTCCACTACTAGCCCTAGATAGAGGAGCACCCGTCATAGAGATAAATCGGGAGCTAACGGTTCTCACTCCATACTTGACTTGCTCCATTTTTGGAAAGGCAGCAGAAAACCTGCCAAAACTTTGGCGAAAACTAAGGGAAACCATGAATTAAAATAATGAGCAAATTGTTGCAAACTATTTTTTAAAAATTGTTGAAATCCTGGTACTAACATAAAACTGGTGGAGGAGGTCTTTTATACAAAATTTTTAAACCCTTGATACAATGTTTCTCTGTCATATAACTTCTGGTGGGTTTAAAAAATGGTGCTGGAATCGGCTGAAAACGATTTAATGGATTATAATTTGATTCCAGAGACTTTGCCTAAACACTTGCCAAAAAAGGTGTGGATTTGGGATGAGACTCTGCGGGACGGTGAACAAACCCCGGGTACTTTCCTAACCGTTGAGGAGAAGGTTGAATTATCAAAGCTTTTAGATGAGATTGGTGTTAGGGTCATTGTTCCTAGTTTCCCTGCAGTATCTAAATCTGAAAAGAAGGTTATTAGGGCTCTCTCTAGAGAAAATCTTACTAACGCAAAGATTGCCGCCACCGCCAGACCAAAAAGAGCCGATATAGATGCGTGTCTAGCCTGTGATGTGGAAGAAATCCCAATTTTTATGTCTACGAGCAGGATTCTACTGAAATATTCAATAAGAAAAAACGTGGAAGAAGCCATGGAAATGTTGGTGGATGCGGTAACGTATGCGAGAGATCACGGTGTGGTTGTGGACTTCGTAGCAGAAGATGCTACTCGATCCTACTTTGATGAACTGATAAAAATTTGTGAAGCTGCAGTAAGAGCAGGTACGGACAAAATTGCCTTAGCCGACACTTTGGGTGTTATGCGTCCGACCTCTATGAAATATCTTGTGGGCAAAGTTAGGGATGAATTGAATACTAGATTTAATAGGGAAATTCCTCTTTCCGTTCATTGTCATAATGATTTCGGATTGGCAACGGCGAACACCCTTGCCGGAGTTGAAGAAGGGGTCATCTATCCCCACACCTGTGTAAATGGGTATGGGGAAAGAGGGGGAAACGCGTCCTTTGAAGAAGTTGTTCTCTCACTAGAATTATTATATAAAGTTGACACTGGTATAAAGTTAGACCGAATTTACGAAGTTTCACAGGAGTTCGAAAGAGTTTTTGGAATACCTCTTTCCGTGCATAAACCTCTTGTGGGAGATAACAGTTTTAGACATGAGAGTGGGATTCACGTGTATGCACTTCTGAGAAATAAACACACCTATGAACCTTTCCCGCCAGAACTCATAGGAAGGAATACTGAGCTGTTTCTGGGAAAACATACCGGTAAGCATGCCGTAAGGCACCTACTTGAGGAAGAGGGGATAGTAGCCTCAGATGACCAGGTAGAAAAGATAGTTAACGAAATAAAGAAAAGGCAGGAGAGGCAAAATAAGGAGATTCTCCGAGCCCGTTTTATGGATGCGAAGGAAAAAATGAGAACACTTCACAGAGGTATGTTCCGGAGCGAATTCTTAGAAATAGTTAGGAGGGTAACTAAAAAAACCACTTGAACTCTTATATTTAAACAAATAAAATCTATTATTAAAAAT
>NZ_JBRAKS010000465.1:0-2519 GCF_052745115.1 Candidatus Jordarchaeum sp. | reverse complement strand
TTGTGATTCTTTTGTTGGGCTTGTTTTCAGCCAGCTCTGGGTCTAATTGCTTTTTGCACACGAAAATCTGGTTCACTTGCATCGATTTAAGGAGCGGGGTGGCCCAAAACGCATACTCCCCGTTTACGGGAACGAAAAGAAATATTTATGCAACGAAGTAAAAATTAAGCCAATAAACATATTCAGCAAATTGGAAAATTTCTGATATTGAATCCCCGAAATTTTTTAATTTAATTTGATGCGATATATTTTTATAATTTTGCACGAGAGATAAAAATTATTCCGGAGATGTTTGTTTGGAGCGCAAGTATTGCTTGTTATTATCTTTTCTGGTTCCTGTGGTTGTTAGGGCGATTCCCGAGATTGTTTCTTTTCCTTGGCCAATTGGTTATGACACTGTTTACCTTTATGCTCCCTTCATACATTACTGTCAGATTTATGGGCTTTTCCCAATGCTCTATTACTACATTTTTGTAAATCCTGTTTCCATAACTTTCCTCTTTTTGATAGGTAGTTTGGGTGTCTTATCAGGAGTCGATCCCTTTTTGATTTTGAAGCTTGTTACCCCAATTGTTAACGGGTTTTTAGGATTGTCAACTTACTATTTTTTAACCTATTATTTGGGTTGGGGCGATAAAAAGGGATTAATTTGCGCTATTCTCTGCGCATCATATTTTGTGACCCTTAGGATCACCTGGGACCTGCTCAGAAATACGTTGGGACTTGTTTTCTTCTTTCTTGCAGTTACCCCGACTAAAAGTTTGGAGAAGGGTAAGAACGGTTTCCTATTTGTGCTGTTTTCATTACTCTGTTTGTTTTCCCACGAGCTAGTGGGAGTTCAGCTCTTATGCGTGGTTGCCTATCTTATGTTTTGGGAGATATTTCCCTCTTTTAATATTTCCAAATTTTTAGGCAGCGTCAAATTTTATTTGGAATCAAAAATCGAATCTCTTGGTTCTAGAGCGACCGCGGATTCTGAAAGGAGTGATAATGATGTTGGAAAAGAAAGAAAATTAAAAAAGTCCAACAATCAGGTGGGAGAAGAAGGGAGTGAACAGTATCAGAAGATGTTTGGAGCACGTATCCGTCCCCTAATATTATCTATGTACACGTTTGTGGCGATATGCTCGGTGTTAACTGTGCTGTACTATGCAGGATATTTTCAGGTCAAAATTCCCACCGATCTCGCCAGCTTAGGTAGGTCAAGTCTTTTTGTTGATTATATCTCCCTGGGTTTTGGGGAATGGATTTACCCCTCAGTGGATATTTTGAGGAGTGATATTTTTTCCCTTTTTCTAATCTGTTTTATCCCAATTCTTCCCTTTGTGATTGGGGGTTATTTCCGTAACCACGTCTTAGATATTACAACTCTATTTCTTCTAGTAGGCTCCTTTATGCCTGTGGTGGTTCCACATTTCGCTCTACCCTGGTGGTATAGGTGGATGCTACTTCTCACCTTTCCCTTCACCATATACGCCTGCAATTACCTGCTTCCAGACAAGCAGGACCCATTTCTGGTAAGGAAGCTGAAAATTCCCAGAAAACATAGACAGATTGCCTTCGTGTTGTTGCTCCCTATTTTAATTCTACTTTCATCCGCATACATGGTTTTACCGCCGGAAAGGGCTCTCACCTACTTCTCCGCTATAAACCTACAGACCTACTTTCCATCCAGCATGCAGTATAACACCATCCCCCTCTACTATTGCCCCTACGCAATCCTGGCTTGTGAATGGCTGGAATGGAACATGCCCTCCAACTCCTGCGTCATTGTTCATCAAGGCTTATACGGCTGGGCCGCACTCACCCTCAATTTCAAGCCCATAATTCCATACCGCTATGAGGTCAAATTCTTTACAGACGTGATACTAGCTAAAGCTCTTAAAGAAGCTGCGAGTTACAATACTACCTACGTTTTAACGCTCCCCCCCTCTAACTACTTCCACAACAGTGGTGATTTCGAACTAGTTTTTCGTTTAGGACCAATTGAAGTCTTTAAAAGTAGCACCTAACATTACTGTCATTCACCACCCTTAAAACAACTTTTACCCTTAAAAACGGTCACTTCAAGCAGCATACTTGAATTCTCCAACAGAGTTTCGTTTCCAGCGCGGGATACGATTCGGTTTTAAGTATCCAAAACATGGAAAAGCGATTATATGAGCAGAAAAAATATTCTTAAAATACCAAAATTAATCAGCGATCTCAAAAACCTTGATCAAGCCCACTTGAAAAACTAATTCAAAACCCCCACCAGAATTAAAGTAATCAAAAGCAGGAAGAGTCAAAATAAAAACATTATCGTATCCTTGTGCCTGATACAAGTTTTTAGCAAACCCCGCATCCCCAAAGATATTCGTCTCATAATTATAAAGAACAATCGGCTACAAACCAGAAGTAACACTAATCTAATGACTCGAAAATGATAAACATGGTGAAGGATCCAAAACAAAAAGAACAGTCTAAATATGAAATGATGAACATTCAAAACGCGTGCTATAAAAGACATCAGTAGTAGT
>NZ_JBRAKS010000464.1:0-2566 GCF_052745115.1 Candidatus Jordarchaeum sp. | reverse complement strand
TCGCAGAGTCCACTTTTAAGCTTTAAATAGTCCACTTTTCAAGTTTAGCTAACAGGATAAGATAAAATGAGGGCGAGGGCACACAAGCTATTCTGGATGGGGAGTACGGGAGAGGTGGTTGTGCTGATCGCGACGAAATGAAGGAATCCGCTATGGTGACCCGGCAAGCTATTCAAACACAACCGCAAGAGCCAAAATCCTGGCCCAAGGTGGCCATTATTGTTCTCAACTGGAACGGCTGGCGGGATACGATTGAGTGCCTGGAGTCACTGCAACGAATCATATATCCTGACTACCAGGTTATTGTAGTAGATAATGGCTCGACTGACGACTCAGTGGAGAAGATTAAGGCCTGGGGGCGCGGAGAGATTCCTATGGTATCTAATTTTCTCGAGTATGATCCTACGACAAAGCCGGTCCAGTTGATTGAATATGACCGCTTACAAGCCGAAGAAAAAGAAGTTACTCAGGAAGAACTCAAACATTACAACCTGCCCCCAGCTCGTAGGATGGTCCTTATTTGTAATGGAAAAAATCCTGGGATTTGCGGCAGGGAATAATATAGCTCTTCGTTATATACTGAAAAGAAAAAATACACTAATCCTTTTGCTCAACAATGACGCGGTAGTGGAACCCGATTTCTTAAAATATTCTGTGGCAACTTTGAAGAGTAACCTTGAGTGGTCGGCTGTAGGTCCTAAGACCCTTTACAAAGATGAACCTAGTCGTATTTGGTATGCTGGCGCTCGTCTAAGGTTGTGGCGAGCTAATTCATTGCATCTTGGGCTAAATATGATGGATGATCATAGTTACTCTGGTGCGCGGCCAACCGATCATATCTCTATGTGTTATCTACTTGCTTTTCAAGAGCTTTTTGAAACGGTAGGTTTGCTTGACGAAGACTTCTTTTTTGGCAATGAGGATTGGGCTTATTCGTGTATGGCCAGGAAGCAGGGATTGAGATTCGGGGTAAACTTAGACTCAATTATTTACCATAAATTCGGCGAAAGCCACTCTAGAGTTCATCCCATTTACGGATATTAAGGTTTTATCTTAAGGTTTTATGGTTTTATCTTAAGGACTTATGGTATTCTGTACCAGAATTTCATGTTTTTTTAAACAAGCCAATTCAAATATTTAATCGAATATTTCATTTATTTTCATAAATTGCGCTGTAAGCCTGGATAGCATATAATTTTTTGCTGTTTTTAACCCAGCTCTAATACCGGAAATCATAGGCTCAACAACTCTGTCCTTTATAAGTAGTAACATCAAACAGAGTTTGTAGCCGAATTCTGTGAACACATATCTAGGAGTACCTTCAACTCTCTTTATGATGTTTTTCACCACTAACCTTTTCAACTCATAACCCATATTAGTGCTTCCGTACCCTTTATCTCTTATGCCCACTACCCTCTGCACTTCTTTCCTCAGATCTTTGTTTGTTATGTGTGCTATTACATTAGAGCGCTTCAGTAACGCCTCAATCACTCCCATAATCCTCTTATCCTCTATCCGTATCCCTGTTATCCGTTTGTTCCCTATCTGTTCAGTCCTCGCTAACTCAGCTAAATTATGTCTCCCCAGAAACCTCTCATCAATCCCTACTTGAGAGTCCAAATACCTCTCGTTTATCCCATGACTCACTTTTCCTATATACCCCAGATTCACCACACTCTTCTTTACACCAATATCATAGGAATTATTGAGGCAGGTCTCCGTCCTTAATAGCTTCCCCTTTTTGTTGTACTGTTTTACATAACAGTTCTTATACCAGCTCTTAATACAGGAATGTTCCCCTTCCATGTGGATGTTACTCTGAAATACTCCCTTGTACCTGCCTGTTATCCTTCGCTCAAATATCTGACTGATACTAACGGACTTTCCTATCCTCCGAAACTGGTCGATCATTGCCTGAAACAATTCGCTCAGCACCCTCTCATCCCTGAACACTATATTGTGACTGTACTCAACCTGCGAGCTAAAGTATCGGTAGTAATAGCCAAGCTTCCCTTTCCTTGCTCAAAATCGGCACAAATTGGTATATCCACCTGTCGGCAAAGCCCCATAAAGGATCATCGTTCAGCTTGCTGCATATCCGATTTAACCCATTAGCATCCTCAACTGACAAATTCTCTTCTGCATAGCGCTCTACCCGCTGAATGAATCCCCTTGTCAGATTCCTCAATGCTTCTGTACCGATACACTTAATCCCCCTAATCTCCTTCAAAAAGTACACCATACCGTTTTCCCTCTGTATCCAGGGGATGTAACCTTTCAGAAGAATCCTGTTAAAGAACTTATAGCAAAACTCGATATATCTACTGTAACATTGCACAAACTTTGAGGGCATAAGGCAACTCTCCTGTTTTTTTCTTTCTATATCGGTTGCCTTATGCTTTATTTTTTGTCTATTATTCTATATCAATACCCTTTGATTGAAAGTTTACTTGCATATACTTAATTAAACTTTTAAGCCCCTGTTGTACCAAATTCTGGTACAAAATGCCTGAATTGAAGTGGTATTGGCTGCACTACCACTTGGCGATGTAAAAAGTTATTGTAT
>NZ_JBRAKS010000463.1:0-2570 GCF_052745115.1 Candidatus Jordarchaeum sp. | reverse complement strand
CGGGGAAACTTGTTGAGCAAAACACAAGCATATACTTCCCGTATACGGTAAAAAAGGGAGTCGATATATGACTCCAATTTTTAAACTGTTTTTAATCGAATTTTCTCAAATCAATTATTTGTTCTTTAGTTTCTTTTATTAGTCCTTTTGGAACTAGTTCAACTTCCGCTCTAACACGAATCATTTCTTTAAACTCGTCCTCCAGGATCTTTTTCGCCTCAATAGCGTCCTTTGGTAGAGTTTCCCCTGTTCCCTCAAATTCGATTCTAATGGTTAGAACATCAGATAGCTGTGGTCGGTCAACAATGGCCTCATAATTTCCGAGTTCAGGATGCTTCTGTATAGTAGTTTTTATATTAACCGGGTGAACAAACATTCCCTTAACCTTGGTCAGCTGATCCACTCTACCCAGTATTCTCAAAAGTTTTGGTGATGTCCTTCCACACCCACACTTCTCCTCAGAAAGCACCGAGCCATCACCGGTTCTGAAGCGTATAAAGGGACTGGCCAACTTGTGGGGAAGAGTTACTGTAACATCTCCCTCTTCTCCCGGGGCCACCGGCTCTAGAGTTTTAGGATCAATAAGCTCCACTAATAGTGTTTCTTCCAAGTGCATGCCCGAAACCTCCGGACACTCTCTTGAGATACCACCCACATCTGCAGTTCCGTACATCTGACGTGCTATCATGTCAAAGGTATTTTCCAAGTGTTTTCTAAGGCTCTCGGGTAGCGGTTCAGCAGTAAATAGGCCCGCCTCTAATTTGAGGTCATTTTTGGGATCGATTCCTCCTTTCTTGGCTTCCTCTCCTATCATTGCTAGAAATGAAGGTGTTCCGGTATAGGCTGTTGCTCCCAAGTCTCTCATAATTATTGCTTGAAACACAGTTTGGCCAATTCCCACCGGGATAACGGTGCATCCCATGTGTCTCAGACACATGTGTAGCCCGAGACCTGCTGGCACAAGATGATACAGGAAGGCATTGTGTACAATGTCCCCAGGCCTTAGACCACATGAAAAAGCAGCCTTCGCCCCCGCCTCTATTAATTTCTCTTCCTCCCCTGCCGTACCTCCCTCATATATTGGGCCAGGGGAAATGAATATCTCTGAAAGCTCGTTAAGGGGAACGGCTAATAGTCCTCCAAAGGGTGGATCCTTTTTCTGTGCCTCTTGCAGTTCCGGTTTCGTAATGAGTGGGATTTTGGTAACGTCATCTCTTGATTTAATGTCTTCTGGGGTTAATCCTGCATCCTTGTATAATTTTTTGTAGAAGGGTGAGTTATTGTAGGCGTGTTTAAATATAAACACCAGATTCTTATCGTCTATTCTGCGCTTCTCCTCCTTACTCATAGTTTCTTCCGGCTCGTTCCAAAAACCCTTATTTCTATCAACTTTCATAACTTTCTCCTCAACTAACAAGCTGTGTTTTTATTAGATTTTAGTAACCACTATTATAAAGCTTTGCATAAAACGGGAATGCGAAATATAATAGGTGTGTTTTTGTAAGGGAGGTATTGTTTTTGTTTATGGGTTGCTTGTAAATGAGGCTTTATAAGCCTTTTTTCCCGATTTCAAGACTTATTATAGGAGTTAGGGAAAACACTTCCGAATATCAAAATCCAAAAATTCACACCTACTTTATTATTTTAAACGTGAAAATAGATTTTTTGTATTTAATCAACAAGTAGAGAGTTTATGGGAGAAAAGAGGAAGCTAAAATAAAATATTCTTTTTGGTTTCGGTGTGGAACTTCCTTCGAAAGTCGCACACACTCGAATAGGGAATTAGAACATGAAACATCTAGCTACACAATTTGGTTTATCAAATATTGAGATAGTGTAGTCCCACTCACGATCCGTAGCCTTTTTCAGATATTGGCACACAAGCGCAAAGACTCCGCATACCATTCTACCATCTGCCCTTTTTAATAAGCCCTCATTCAAAGCTAATCGGCAGGCATCCAAAAAGTAACAATCTTGAAAGAGCACATCTATGCTTCCATCTTCATTTTCTTTGTATCCCATTTGAAGGGGAGCTACTTTCATCTCAATCGTGGCCCTGCGAAGCTTTGAAAGGACATTTTCTACATCAATTTTTATTAGGTCACTTCTCAGATCATCGTTCGATTCCATCACCCTTCTTGAAATACCCCTATCCATGAGCCGAGTTCCCGCACCTCGATGGCCCTCGAACTTTTTTTCAGTTTTAAACTGGGCCCAAAGCACTACCCAGTAAGGTGGGAATTTGCCCTCTTTTGAGAGTAGATACTCTGTCAACTGGTCCAAGGTTTTAATATCGGGCTTTTCTTCTCCGATTTGGCTTGATATCAAACGTAAAGCGTAATCTATTACTTTTGCAGTGAATACGGGACCGTACATATTTTCTTGTGCCTTAACTCCATTCATGACTAATTCTGTGATGGCCCTTGTATCGGGTTGTACACACGGAGCCTCCTCAAACATTTTGAAATCAGAAATGTTAAAGTCTACCACTTTCCAACACATCACTTATTTTATTCTAACTCTAATTATCTTATATTTAAAAAGGTTTATTTATAATATAAGTATTACTC
>NZ_JBRAKS010000462.1:0-2585 GCF_052745115.1 Candidatus Jordarchaeum sp. | reverse complement strand
AAAGTCCAAGAATGGTATTATTTATCATTAAATCTTTCTACTGTTGTGAACCCTTGAGCTGCGTGAATATAAGAGCTTGCTCATCTGAAGAAGAGTATGGCAGTCGCTAACCGGATGGGGATCCACCCCACACTCCTAACGCTAACATAGAAGTGTAGAATCCCACAGGTTTAAGCCGTGGTAATATGTCAGTGCATTTTCTTCTAAAGATTTATAATTGTTGCCTTCTAGTGGTATGGTGATGTAGAATTGTTCGGTTTTGCCCAGAAAAGGAGTATTAATAAAGCCTCTTTTGCGGTTTGGAGCCTTATGATGGAAGCGGAGCCTAATAAATCTGCATCACCTAGTGGTATAATATACTGTGAGAGTGTTGTTATGGGTGTTGGTAAGGTTTCTGTGGAGTATCGGGGACTTTTAGAGGAATATGTTTCCTATTTTTTTAATCACTTTAGGGACCGGTTGAGGTCTGTGTGTCTTTTCGGCTCCGTAGCTAGGGGTGAAACCACACCAGAGAGTGATATAGATGTTCTTGTTGTTGCCAAGGGACTTCCACAGGATTTAGGTTCAAGGTTTAGGGAGACGAACTGGATCCACATGAAGCTGAAAGAAACAGAGTCTTACCGCTTACTTAGAGCACTGGGGAGAAACTGCCTAATCTCGGACATCCTCCTCACACCTGAAGAGGTGGAAAAGCACCCACCAATTCTTCTTGACATGGTGGACGACGGAATAATCCTTTACGATAGGGACGATTTTCTCAAGAATGTTTTAAGGAGCCTATCTGAGAGACTAAAGGAGCTGGGAGCAAGGAAGGTTAAGACAGAGAAGGGCTACTACTGGATTCTCAAGCCGGACGCTAAACCCTCAGAGGTGATTGAAATTTGAGAAACATAAAAATGGCTTCCGACTACATTTTCCGGTCGCAGAGATGCCTAGAGGAAGCCAAGCTAGCCTTGACTGAAAAGGACTACGCCGGAGTGGTGAGAAGATCGCAGGAAACACTAGAACTAGCATTAAAAGCTATTCTAAGGTATCTAGCAGTCGAGTATCCAAGAGAGCATGACGTGGGAGGCACACTCAACGAAGTCCGAGATAGACTACCAGACTATCTGAGAGAAAAGCTCCAAGAAATCCAGGAACTCTCAACAGAACTAGCCAGAGTACGAGGCCCTGCACTATACGGCTACGAAATTGAAGGAATTTCCGCCAGGGATGCTTTCAAAAGAGAATACGCGGAAAACACTTACCGCAAGGTCAAAGAGATCGTGGAACTCTGCTCCCAATTTCTAAAAACTACCGAAAGAGCTTCCAAATATTGAAACAGAAAAAACTCACCTTAAAAGGCTTGGAACCATTTGAGTTTTCTTGCATATTTTACAGACTTTTTCTGCTGACTGATCACATAGTGGTTGTTACCATAAACCGCGTAGACATGGTTGTAAGCCGGAATTACAAGCATATTGTTAACTTGAAAATTTGAAGCTTTAAAACAGTAAAATTACCATCCTCTTTTTCTTCGCTGGGCTCTGTAGCTAATGTATCTTTACTAGGAGGCTGAAATTTTTCTGAAACAGGAGCTTAAAAAGCCCGCGGGTCTTCTCCAACAACATGTGGGGCGTCCCTGCCTAAATTTTTGTAATTTTTTAAACGGGGTGTCGACAAGTTTTTTTGAGCCAAGCCTTTCGAATATTATAGGTGGTTTTGTTTGAAATATGGGATTGAAGCTATTCCCCAAGAAGAGTATCGGTGGATGGTTCGGAGGCTCACCGAGCTTTTGACTGCGAGGTTTGGGGAGAAACTGGTTTCGGTTGTTATTTTCGGCTCCGTGGCCCGTGGAGAAGCAAAGATGAGCAGCGACATAGATGTGCTCTTAGTTTGCGAAGAATTTGAGAAATCTATGGGTAGAACAGATAAACTAGTGGACATCATACTCCAACTATGGGATGAGGAGAAGAAACCTCCGGGGGAGCAAACCTGGATACAGTTCCACCCTCTCCGTCCAGAAGAGGCAGAGAAAAACCGACCAATCTACCTTGACATGATTGAAGACGGAGTCATAATACTTGACAGAAACGGCTTCATGGAAAACGTGCTAAAAAGGTTGAAGAAAAGACTCAAAGAACTCGGCTCTAAAAAAGTTTATCTACCAGACGGCACCTGGTACTGGATTCTTAAACCTACAATTAAAAGGGGAGAGATTCTGGAAATATGAACACCGAGGAAATGTCGAAAGCCTACTTTAGGGATAGTGAGTACACTTTACTGGAGGCTAAAAACGCGTTAAAGCAGGGGATACACCACAGATCTGTGAGGAGGGCTCAAGAATCTGTGGAGCTAGCCTTAAAGGCCGCCCTAAGATTGCTTGGACTAGACTACCCAAAGAGACATGAGGTAGGAGGATTTTTTTAAGCTGTCCTCCAAAACTTGAATCCCCCGCAAGAAATACTGAACGCGTTGCCTGAAATAAAGCGAATAAGCTTGAACCTAGTACTCAAACGGGGTCCCGCATTTTACGGGGACGAAGCGACACTTAAACCGTTGTCCGAAACTTACCCATCTAGGACACTTCCAGATGGTGTTCGGTT
>NZ_JBRAKS010000461.1:0-2589 GCF_052745115.1 Candidatus Jordarchaeum sp. | reverse complement strand
AGTTTAAATCAGCAATTCACGAATTAATGAAAATTAAAAAAAATTTTTATAAATATTATATAAGGGTGGAAAATTTGAGCACCAACAACGTAGAACCCCTAGATGTGGATGAGCTCATTAAACTCGTAAAAACTAATCTAGGTAGATGGAACGCAAATGCTATTTTTATAATAGATGTTAACTTTAAAATCTGGGGGAGAAAGGGTGAGATTCCAAATCCCATTTTGAACTTCTACCGCAAATTTCCTTTCCAGGAAATGCACGTAGGAGACACTCTGCACAACGAAAACACCTATATGATGAAGGTCACCGAAAAAACGGCTGTACTGGTTAGAATGGAGGATTCTCACATAGCAAGACTTTCCGCCATCAATTTAAAGGGGAGGATAAACGCTCTATCACCATTTTACACCCTTGATAAACAAGTAGAAGAAAAAAAAGAATCAAAACTAAACGAAGTAGGAAAAACAGTGAAAAGGATGTGGTAATTTGGATCTATTTCTTTTTCTCCCAATTAGTAAACTCTTCATCAGTTTAGTGATTGTGGTATTTGCAGTATTGATAATTATCATCGGCTACTTGGTCAGAATATATTGGAAACAGAGAGAAATAACAACTCTTACGCTATTAGCATTCTTCTTAGTGTACGGCATTGAACGCGCCTACGCTGGTTTAGGGGAACCACGCATTATCATATGTCAATGGTTTATAGAAATTAATTTGGGCATGATTTTAGCAGCATCAGCGCTGTTAATTCCCATTGTTTTAATGAAAATCAGAGAGTTGTACACGTTTCCACTGCTAGTTGGGACTGCTTTGGTAGCAGTAAACACAATATCATCATTCTACAGAACCACCATAGTGAACCTCGTTAACTACATATTCTACCTTTCAGGTTACAATATTTGGAAACCTATACTAGATTGGATAAACACTCTTTACTTACGAAATAATTACATTTCGGCCTTCGCTAATCCGGTTAGTGCCCTACTAATTCCTGATTTATCATACTTCTATCTATTAGTTTCTGGGATACTCCTTGTACTACCTGCACTAATATTATTTACTATTATTGCTTGGAGAGAAAAAAGTGGAAAAGCTCTGGGTTTCGTCTTGGGTCTAATAATCATATTCATCGGGGGCGCACTCTCAGGTGGACATGCACTGATATACATTGTATTTGAGATGACTGGAATTAGTATCCTAGGTGCGGGTATAACCGGATTAATCGATAAATACGTTTTAAAAAAACCGAAAACATAAAATTATGTGGTAAAAAAATTATGCTCCTAAACCTTAGTTAATTATGGATTAATGGAGCCCTAATCTCCCCATCTTTTTTACTTTCCAGCCCTAATAAACAAGAGAATAAAAAGTCTTTAGATTTGAATTTTTGTAATCCATTTTTTTAAAAAACATACATACGCTGAAGCGTTCTAGACAGAGAATGAAAATGATTTTCATGGTAAATAATTTTAACAGGGTAATACTTAATTGAAATCATTTGAATTTAGAGATATTTGTTTAGATTATCCCTTTATATTTTTTAACATTTTTACTACTTCTTCTCTTAGAGAATAGGAATACTCCTCTGTGGGGAAGAGTTCTTTCTCTACCTCTTCCTTGTATTGTATGACCGCATTTTTAATGGCTTCTCTAACATTTCCAAATCTCTTTACAAACTTGGGTTTAAAGCCTTGGTTAATCCCTATAGCATCATGCAGCACCAAAACCTGTCCATCGCAGTGAATACCAGCACCTATTCCTATAGTGGCCGCCTCCACCGACTCCGTTATCAACTGGGCAACCTGCCAGGGTATGCCTTCAAGCACAATTGAGAAAACACCCGCCTCATCCAGAGCCTTTGCATCCTCCAGTAACGATTTTATTGCCTTCTCGGTTCTTGCTTGGACTTTATGTCCTCCAAAAATGTGTATGGATTGGGGGGTTAATCCGATGTGCCCCATTACTGGGACTCCCAGGTTAAGAATTGCCTTTACAACTTCAATTATTCTTCTGCCGCCTTCAGGTTTAACCGCTTCAGCACCGCCTTCCTGAACTAGACGCATAGCGTTTTTTGCGGCGATCTCAGGAGTTATACAGGAACCAAAAGGCATATCCCCGATAAGTAATGCGTAATTGGTTCCCCTGCGTACGGCAGCAACATGTCTAACCATATCATCCATTGTTACGGAGAGAGTGTCTTTATATCCCAAAACATTGTTTCCTAAGGAGTCACCCACTAGAATCATATCTACCCCTACCTCATCTAAAATTTGAGACGTAGGAGTATCGTAAGCAGTCAACATAACAATTTTTTTACGCTCTTCCTTCATTCTCTTAATATCAAGAACGGTTATTTTTTCTCGTTCCATTTTAATCAGCAACCAAGATTTCTTTTCAGGATAGGTTGAAACAAATTCACCTTTAAAAAGATACTGTACAAAAATAATTACATATATGCTTGGTTTAGGGAATAAAAAAATATTCTAACATTTCCTCTACCAAGAATAGTGATTTCTAAATGAAAAATCGGGCGTAAAAAGTCTTTTGTGCAATTTTAACCGAAAGGTTGGAGTACTGCTTCAT
>NZ_JBRAKS010000460.1:0-2645 GCF_052745115.1 Candidatus Jordarchaeum sp. | reverse complement strand
TGGAGACCGCGGTTCCCCTCCTATTTTTAACGCCAATGTGTAGAAAAATGGGGGCCAGGGAACGCAGAAGCCGGCACCCTCTGGAGTCAACACACGAAATAAGCCACACCCTTTTGAGAGTTTTGCTCAAAAACGCGAAGGCTTCTGTCCCCCACAGGCTTAAATTTTACAAAAATAGGAAAAAATAAATCAAAGGTGCAGAAAGTGGGCTTTACAATATTTTTAGATTTTTCCAAGTTGATTATGAGTCTATTTAATAATTCTCGTCCCATTATTGTTTCTTCTGATAAATCTTCGATACTTATAGGTGTATGAGCTACAAGCAGTTCTAATATTGTTCTTTGAGGTAAGGTATTATCTCTTCTGTGAGAATGTTGTACACGTATTCATAGGTGTAGGGTTCTGGAGTCCTTGGGTCTTTTGCTATGTCATTGTCTATCATAAGCACGATGTGTTGGGCTCCACATTTAATTAGCTTTTCTAGTTTTTTGGTCACTTCTTCCTTAGAGCCCATTAATGTGGCTTCTCTAACGAATTCGTTTGGAACATCCTTCACAATCTCTCCCACTATTCCTAGGTCTAACTGGTCTACGCTGTGAAAGCTGAGTAAGTTTAGTGTTTCTGGTTTGAAGCCCAGCTTTTGGTAAAGTTCTCTTTTCTCCTCTTTCCAGTAACCCAACGGTTTTAGTTCCTTTGCGAACTGGATGGGCATGGACAGCTTCTTTAGTTCTAGGTATAATTGCAGTTCCGCTTCATCCTCGTGTATAAAGATCCAGTTCCAGTACCCGAATGTGAAATCCTCAATATTTCTGTTATTCTTTCTCAGACTGGTCTTAACCTCTTCCAACCCCATTTTGTAGGTTTCAGCACTGAAAGGCAGCGGAATCCAGCCATCTGCTATGGCTCCTGCTAAGCTTCTGGTTCTGGGGCCATTCGCCGCTATCCATATGGGAATCGGGTTTTGGATTGGTGGCGGTTCCAGTATGGCGTCTCTCATTTCGAAAAATTCACCCTTATGGGATACTTTTTCTCCTTTTGAGCTCCAAAGTTTTCTTAGAACTTCTATGAATTCCTTCATTTTTGATACCGGTTTCTTCTTGTAGTTGAATCCGTAGGTTTCAAGGTTGAAGGCTTCACCTGCACCTATTCCTAGAATGAATCTTCCGTTGGATATGTGGTCTATGGTCATAGCCATTTGGGCGAGAATGACTGGATGATAACGGTGCGGATCGGTGACTGCGGTTCCCATTAGAGGTCTCTTTTTAATCTCAGAAAAAATGCTGAAAAGAAGCCATACATTGTAATTCCTCAAAGGGCTTATGGGTGGTAGTCCTCCCAGATGGTCTCCAAGCCAGATGGAATCCCAAATACTTTCATTGACGGTCCTTACGAAATTAATATATCTCTCCCAGGTGTCTGCCTCATAGGCTTCTAAACTCAAATCTATCCCGAATTTAATTCCCGAACTCATTCTAAAAACCTCTGATAGTTGAAATAAGTATGATACGATTTATAATCATTAAATGTACATTTTTCTATTATTAATCTAGCCTTTTTTTCGCCTATTTTAACCTGTAAAGTCGTTTAAGAAATTAGAAAATCTCCGAAAAGAGTTATTACCTTCAGTATATTATTATTTATTTATATCACTGAGGTGATAATTTTGGTTACTGATGATGAAATTAAGAAAATTAAAAAGATGACCAAAGAGCAAAAGATGGAGTATCTGGAGAAGAGAATAGATGCCATACTCTCAGAAATGCCTGAGGAAGAAAAAGAGGCCATGCTCTCAGCTGGCCCACAGGTGGTGGAAAATTTACTCAGTAGTGAGGGCATGGAGATTATGGGAAAAGTGGTGGAGAAAATGTTCTCTTCTCTCTCAGAAGAGGATATTAAGAATGTGCAAAAAATGACGGAAGAATCAATGATTGGAGAAGAAACAGAAGATATTGGGAAGATGATGGGAGCGGGAATGGGATTGATCGGAAAAATAATGGAACAGATGATGACCGATGAAGGCCTTGAGCTCATGCGTCAAATGATGGGACTAGTGGGTGACTCCGAAAAAGTGCAATTGTTTATGGATATGTCGCAGGAGTCCCAAGAAAAATTGAATGAAATTAGAGAGCTGAGCGTGGAGATAATGAGCGGAATGAACCCGGAGGACTTATCAGAGCTTATGCAGAGAATTCAGACGGTCTATGATAAACACATGGGTAAATAGCAAACAGCTAAAATAAATAAAAAAAGAAGTAGAAAAACAATTAGGCATTAAACCAAAGCGTAAAAAAAAGCAGAACAAAACCCCTTTCGGGGGAAATTATCGATAGATTAAACTGCTTATAATGTAGTTCCAATCGGTTATCCTCTCCCCAAATCCGGGTTCCTTCGCGACTTCAAACCCCGGGCTATAGATTCGCAGAATCTTTGTAACGTTTTTCTTCAGTTATTAGCCTAATAATTTATGGTTTTATCGGCGTTTCTCATTAATTTTTAAGGTTTAAACACGTTGGAGCGAAAAAAGACCGGGAAACAGGTTTGAAAACACGGGAAAAAACCTCAAAAAAAGGCAGATTTTGCGAATCTATCGCCGGGGGAGGCTTACCCATCCCTGATGAGTACACAAACTCCATCTTTGTCCCACA
>NZ_JBRAKS010000459.1:0-2648 GCF_052745115.1 Candidatus Jordarchaeum sp. | reverse complement strand
ACATAGCCATATATGGTATTATTTAGTATTAAATCTTTTTACTGTTGTAAACCCTTTTCATGGAATCACCTGGGGAGGAATTTGGAAGCTTCCTCCACTCTAAAACATTTCTCTGCAGGAGTCATGTTCTCGGTGTTTTGGTTCAACGGAGATAATGGGTGACGTCACGCTTGGCGGTCAGCTTGCTGCCTCAAACCTGTTAAAATCCAAGAGAATTATGGGACAACTTCTGGCACCTCATCAAATTTAAATATTTGTACACATATTTGCACATATGACTAAAACAATATCTCTCTCAGATGAAGCGTACAAACTTTTGAAGAGCATCAAAAGAAACGATGAAAGTTTCTCAGATGTAATAAAGAGGCTGGTGGGGAAGAAAGGTAAACTAATTGAAGTGCTAGATCTCTACCCCGAACTGAGCGATGTGCAGGGTTACGAGGAAGCTGTAAGCTCCATCCGGAAAGAAATCGATAGAAGGCTAGAGCATGAAATGTATTGACACAACCTACTTCGTTGATTTGATCAGAAGGCCGAGCACTATTAGAGAACTCACCAAAAAGCTAGACAACGAAGGCATCCACGCAACCACCGCTCTCAACGTTTACGAAGCACTTTTCGGTGCCTACGTTTTGATAGACAACACAAGAAACACCATCTAAAGGAAAAATTTGAAGAGAAATAAGCATAGAAGAAAAAGAATAATTAATTCCCCTTTGAGGAAAACTGAATGGTTTAGTGTCCGCATCATCCAAGGCAAAGAAGGTTTTTAACGGACTGGAACCAAAGATGGTGCTTCAAATTTTTTGGATGGTTTCCAGGACCTTTAGTACTCCGGCGTTTTTCGCTCTTTTTTTGAGGTAGCTTTCATCTAAACTGTTTTTTTGTCGGGTTAGTACGCTTTTTACGTCTTGTTCGTCGACTGTTCCTCTGTCTGGCCTGGCAAGTTTGTTTACTATGAAGTCTTCTGGGGAAACAATCCATGCTTCTAGGTCTTTGTCCAGTTTGACTCTTTTTCTCCTCTTTAGAGTTTCTTGGTCGAAAACTATTCCGTCGGGTCTCAGCCAAACTTCTACTTCAACGCCACTTTCACGGTCAACCACTACAAAGCAGGGGTTCCTTGGGGAGTAAAGTTCAACGTTGAAGTTTTTTGAGAGTAAACACTCACGAAGCTTTTCCAACTCTTCTTCCATCTCTACCATAACGGCTACATCAATATCGAGTGTGGCTCTGACTCTTCCATAGAAGGGAAGGGCGTAGCCTCCAATTATCATGTATGGAAGGTTTTTTTCTTCAAGTAGGCTGAGAAGCTTCCGAAGAACTCCTAATATTGTGGACAATTTGGTTCAGCTCCAGAAACAGTCTAAAAAGTGATTGGCCCTTTGCAGCTAGTCTTTCAGCGTATAGGGCGTCCTTAACTGCATGTTCAAAGTCTTCTTTTCTTGCCCTGAGTGGTTTCGCTCTTAACTCTCTGTGGGTTTCCAGAAAATCAAGGCCTAAGATTGTTAAAACCACTGTTTTTTTGGGTCTGCCCCGCGTGTCATTTTTAACTGGTTTTAACTCTAGGAGTCCCTCTTCACTCATTCTGTTCAGTAGTTGGGTTACTCGTGAAGGGTTCCACCTCAATTTCTTTATCAGCTCTCTTATGCCAAGGGAATTCTCCAAGATGGTTTCGAGTAGTTTAGCCCTATCGTCAAGTGACATTTTGTTTCCCTTTTGATAACATATTAGTGTGGCTTTATTTAAAAATGACGCACATGACCGGAAAGGATGTACCTACCCTAAACTCGTTTTTTCAGATGGGATAAGGGTGGTTTATATAGCTTAAATGGGAGATAAAAATGAGAGTAGCAAAGAAGTATTTGGGAGATTCTCTTGCCAAAAGAAACCGAACAAAGCTTCACTCAGAAATAATTGCGGCAATTTGCGTTAGTTTTGGTCTCAGTCCAGTAGGATTCGTCAAAGAGAGTATTGAATCGGAAAATGTTTGAAGCGCTTTAAAGGATAGGAGAGGGTAAGGAATGAAGATAACTTTTGAGGATGGAAGTGAATTTGAATTTCCAGAGTTGTGGATTGAATGTATAAGAATAAAATATGACTTGAATCCTGAGGAGTACTGGGAGCGGGTTGCACCCTATATCCGCAGGTTTTGGAGCGAGGGCAAAGTACTAACAAAGTTTGGTGAGGAGCCCATAAACCTAGCTTTTGGTGACCAAAATTTTGAGAATGAGGAGTCCTGTGAGCCGACAATGGCGTGGCATGCTGAAAGTTGCATCTACGCCGATTTAAGGGCCTGCATCATGGCAAAAGCAATGGCATCACTAGGCGGAAAAGTGAAGGTAGTAGGAATAGGCAAAGATAAAGTAACCATTTACACTGGAAACGAGAAAAAAGAATACGACAATATAGAAGACGCAATGGAGGACGAATAGAAATGAGAATAGAATATTATTACGGTTTAAACTTTGTCCCCGTATACGGGAAGTGTACGCTTGTGTTTTTCTTAAGTTTCCCCGGAAAGAAGCATTTTTTAAGCCCCGAAACAAGGGGAATAAACAACCACATAATTAACGAGAAACATGTGAACAAAATCAATAGAAAAGGTGGGCACATGTTCTAAAAGCACATGGTTGCCCAAAATAAGGTCA
>NZ_JBRAKS010000458.1:0-2668 GCF_052745115.1 Candidatus Jordarchaeum sp. | reverse complement strand
AAAATCAGAATATTATAAAAGGTAGACTCATTGTATTGAGGAGAGGAATTAATTTTATTTTATAATTATTAGTGGTTTTCAAGAAATTCAAGAACTGCTTTGTTGAATTCATCCGGTTTTTCTAAAAAGAAAGCGTGTCCACATCCCGGGATCACTTTCAACTCAGCGTTCGGAATTCTAGAAGCTATCTCCTCTGAGTACCAGATAGGCGTAAGAATATCCCTTCCTCCCACTATAACGAGGGTTGGAGCATTAATTTCTTTTAATCGCTCCATGACATTGAATTTTTCTATCGCTTCGCACTGGCGGATAAAAGCCTCGGGCGGTTGAGGGTAAGGATGTTCTTGATACCATTTTAGTGATGTTTTTACAAACTCCTCATTTTGGAGAGTTTCAGGGGTGAACGTCCGCACAAGCATGTCCTTTAAGAATAATTCTTTGGGTTTAGATTTGGCTAACTCTTTCCATATGGTTAAATTACTTAACCCTATAGGTCCGCGTGGAATTGTGCAGGCGAGAGTTAGGCTTCTCACCATTTCAGGGTGCATTATAGCAAAGGTCTGCGCTATCATACCTCCCATGCTTGCACCGAGAATGTGGGCTTTCTCCACTCCCAACTTATTCAAAAGGTGATAGGTATCCTCGGCACAAGTGTCAACGGTGTAACTGATCTCTGTTTTGGAGGTTCTTCCGGCATCTCTATTGTCAAAGGCGATTACCCTATATTTCTTAGATAATTCTGGCAACTGAAACATCCAACCCAAAATATCACCACTCAGACCCATAATCAGAACTAGTGGAGTCTCGTTTTCTTCCCCATGAATCTCATAATACATATCAAGGTCATTAACCTTTATCATTGGCATTTATATCTCCTCAAGTATTTTTGATTTTGATTTCTGAGTTTTATCTATACTTTAATTTTTTAATAGGGATGATTCTATTAATATTTTCCCAGTGCAAAAACTCCAACGGAAAAAAGATAGATGCAGTCTGCTGATTCAACTAGAGTGGTGGAGTTTCTATGTATATGGCTAGTGTTTTTCGAGAAATTCCAAAACTACTTTGTTGAATGCCCACGCATTTTCTAAAAACAAAGGGTGCCCATATCCCCACAGTACTTTTAACTGCGCATTGGGAATCTTAGAGGCCATCCCCTTGGCGTGCCAAATAGGTGCAATAATATCTCTCTCCCCAACAAGAACCAGTGTGGGAGCCTTAATGTCTTTTAGTCGTTCCGTAACGTCGAATTTTTCTACTGCTTCGCATTGACGGATGAACGCTGCAGGCAGTTGAATGTGGTGATATTTTGCGAGCTGTTCTATGTTGAGATACTTTGCAATATGGAGAATGGTTTCAATTAATTCATTCCACATCCTTAGTATATTCAAACCCTTTGGTCCCTGTGGAGTAGTGGAGCAGAGAATGAGACTTCTCACTTTTTCGGGATAACTTAAAGCAAAGGCCTGTGCAATCATGCCGCCCATACTAAAACCTAGAATGTGGGCTTTCTCCACTTCTAACTTCTTTAAAAGATGATAGGTGTCCTCAGCCATGGTCTCAATAGTGTAATTGATGTCTGTTTTAGAGGTTCTACCCATGTCTCTATTGTCAAACACTATTACCTTGTAATTCACGGAGAATTCAGGTATTTGAAGCAGCCATGGTTTGGCATCAGAACCTAGACCCATAATCAGAACTAGTGGAGTCTCGTTTTCTTCCCCATGAATCTCATAATACATCTCAAGATCATTAACCTTTAAAGTTGGCATAGTAGCGCATCTCTTACATTTTCAATTTTAGAGCACATATTTTGAATCCTAATCTTTGCATTGATTTAAATGTGAATTTTAGTTGATACATACAAAAATATATAAAATTTTTGACTGAAATAAAAGAAACAACTTGTGCTTCATATGAGCAGAAATAGCTCTAACACTCTATTCAATGGCGATTCAATCAGTGCTTAAAGTTTATTAAGTTATTTTATAGCATCTAGTTTTCTTTTAGCTGTTGCCTCTATGTCTCTACGGTCGTCAATTCTTAAGGAAGTAGTTACTCTTTTCGCTCCCATTTTTAGAATTGTTTCATGTGCCAGTTTAGCTGCATTAAAAATTTCGTCCAGTGTTTTAGCCTCTATCACAGTGGACATGGCACCCGGAGTGACTTTTACTCCCGCATCAACTAGTGCTTTTATTGCTGCCTTAACATATTTGCTCAGACTGGTTCCCTCTCCAATGGGGAATGCAATTAATTCTGCTATTATCATTTTTCAACACCGAAATAGTATTAACAATCCTTCCTTATACGATTTATTATGACCCGCTACCGTATGCCCAAGGGGATGAGGTATTCAACTCTAGAAGAGAGGAAAAAATATTACGAGAAGGAGTTTCCAATAAAAAAGGTAGGAGAGTGGTTTAGTGAAAGAGAGAACACTGTTTTCGCCATGATTTTGGGAAGACACACCCGTACAGTTCTCCCCGAATACGAGGAAATTCTAAACAATACGGTAATAGTTGATGACTATAAGGATCTGGAGGATGTCAAAGAATACATTATCCAATATCTTCCAGAGGCAGTTTACTACGATAGAAATTTATATTCTGATATTGAGGGGTTTACAACAGTAGGAAGATTTAATACTAAATAATACCATATATGGCTA
>NZ_JBRAKS010000457.1:0-2690 GCF_052745115.1 Candidatus Jordarchaeum sp. | reverse complement strand
AAGCACTGAGGGAAATCATAGAAGAGAACAAAAAACTATACAACAGGAGCTTTGTATGAACATATGGGTTAAATAAACTTTTTTCCCTAAAAAGGCTACTCTAAGACATAAAGTTTCCCAAATGGGCGATGGCTTTTACAATGAATTTTCGTAAATTCTAAATTTTCAAAATTCTCTTTAACTTGGAAATAGAAATTGTACTCTGAAATTAATTTACTCAAGAGTCTTTTGTCTTCCTCGTTGGGAACATCTAATTCAGCACCAATCCCTAAACTACTTTCTGAAACTTTACCTCTCACAAAAATTAATCCACCATGTATACCTGTTGCGGTGAAATTTCCTACAGGGAATTCCTCATAGTTACGGTTTAAAATAATTATCACTCCCCCAGCCATATACTCTCCCAGAAAATCTCCAGCTTTGCCACCTACCATTATACTAGGAAATCGATCCATATAAGCTTTCATATGGATACCTGTTCTGTACCCAACATCGTCTTTAATGAAAATTTTTCCTCCCCTCATAGAATAACCCACCACGTCCCTTGCATCTCCGTAGATAACCACCAGTCCTGCGTTCATAGTGTTTCCTACACCGTCTTCAGCATTCCCCATAACAAATATGGAAGCACCATTCATAAAGGCGGCTAGGTCGTTTCCCGGAACACCGTGTAAAATAATCGTTGCTTTATTGTTTCTTAGCCCTGTTCCAATGTATCGTTGGCCATTAATATTCATTACATCTATTTCCTTAATCTCTCCACTAGATACCAGCTCTTTTAATTTCTTGTTTAACTCCTTATAGTGAAGACCTTTAGCATCTATTTGCATTTTATTCACCTGCTGCTTTAACATCCAATATTTCCAGAGTTTTTTGATCTATTCCGATTCCTCTTAAACGCTCTCTGTTATATCGAAGACTCTCAATTGAATTCATTCCTAAAGCTCCCAGAACCTCCTTTAACTCTGTGGTCCAGGCACTAATCAGATTATAGACTCTTCTAGAGGCGCCCTCTGGATCGAGCCTTCTAGCGAGATCGCGTCTTGTGGTACATATTCCCCAAGCACACGTTCCTCTATAACACTGTTGACACACTGTACATCCCATAGCTATTAGAGCTGGCGTAACCATTGCCACCGCATCTGCCCCAAGAGCTATAGCCTTGGCAACATCAGCAGCAGACCTAATACTACCGCTGGCGATAAGCGAAACCTCGTTTCTTATGCCTTCATCACGCAATCTTTTATCTACGCTGGCGATGGCAACCTCTATGGGTATACCCAAATGGTTTCTAATTATTTTTGGAGCTGCACCGGTCCCTCCCCGAAAACCATCAATGGTTATTGCATCTGCTCCCGCTCGCGCGATCCCACTAGCGATAGCCGCACTATTGTGAACCGCCGCTATTTTAACGAACACCGGCTTCATGTAATCGGTTTCTTCCTTAAGAGCATAGATTAACTGGGACAAATCCTCAATGGAATAGATATCATGATGTGGAGCCGGAGACAGTGCATCTGTGTGCAAGGGTATCATTCTAGTTTCCGCAATATTTTCAGAAACCTTTTCTCCCGGTAAATGGCCGCCTATACCGGGTTTTGCTCCCTGTCCAATTTTTATTTCTATAGCGGCACCAACCTCCAAATACTTGGAATGAACTCCGAATCTTCCCGAAGCCACTTGCGCGATTATGTGGTCTCCGAACTTGTAGAGTTCGGGGTGTAATCCACCCTCACCGGATCCCATCAGTGTTCCAGCTTTACTTGCGGCCATGGCTAAAGCCTTGTGGGCCCTGAGATTAATTGCACCATATGATATATGACCGATAATTATGGGAGTTTCAATTATTAGGTTAGGTGTTATTTCGGTTTCTAAACTGAAATCTTCGCCGATCTTTAATTGTTTAGGTTTTTTACCAAGGTATGTGCAGACCTCTATGGGTTCCCTCAGAGGATCTATAGAGGGGTTTGTTACTTGACAAGCGTCAATTACTATTCTGTCAAATAAGCAAGGATAATAAAGATCATTTCCGCAACCAGTAATTAGTACTCCCCCGGTTTCAGCTTGTCTCATTATGTCTAATCTTATTTCGGGAGTCCAGGTGGGATGCGGAGAAAAGCTGATTTCGTTTCTCTTAATCGTTATGGCACCCTGAGGGCATTTAGTTGCACACCTTAAACATGCAACACATTTTTGATCATTGGCAACTATTCGGTTGTTTCTTTCATCATAGGATAATGCTTCAAAAGAACAGTTTAACGTACATCTCTTGCATACTTCACAGCGGTCATTATCAATTACTATACTAAACTGCGGGGGAAACATTAGGTCACCTCTTTTGAATAGGCAATTACTGGCTCTCCTCCCTTGGGTGCCCAAACAAGATCTGGGTTTTCGCAAACACTTTTTATTGCACACTCTTCACTTGCAATATAGAAGCGGTCATCCTTCCTAGCAGCTATTAATGGCCGAAGCTTAATTCTATCCGTTAACCCGAGCATAAAATCGTTGGTGGCTACAATTATACTAAATGGCCCATTGACCATCGCTCCACCATAAGTCATTCTTAGTGCCTGAACAGTTTTGCCTTTGGAACTATTATCTGACCTAATCTCCCTCCAAAACTTGGGTGCCAAAACCGTTGTCCGAAACTTACCCATCTAGGACACTTCCAGATGGTGTTCGGTTCC
>NZ_JBRAKS010000456.1:0-2692 GCF_052745115.1 Candidatus Jordarchaeum sp. | reverse complement strand
GTATCCCAGGGGGGCGATCTCTTTTCCGGTAAAAATCACGTACGCGTCTCCGAACCGCTCCTCAATAGTATCGTTGTCCATTTTCATCTCCACACCCATACAGAAACCCATGTTGTCGTGCCAAGTTTCTCCCCGCTCATTAAACCATTTGTCCCAAAAACCACACTTTTTCGCTATGCTTGAGTAAACTCCATCACAAGCGATCACCACATCGGCAAAAAGCTTCTCTCCGTCACTTGTGACTACTCCTTTAACGCGTTGCTCCTCTTTAATAATGTCATTGACGTGTACGCCTTCTTTTAGCTCTGCTCCGGCTTCAATCGCCATCTTTGTGAGGTGATAGTCAAATCGGTCTCGGTAAACACCCCAGTAGGCACCCGGTACCGGAAAGTTTTGTTTCTCATAATTGGGTGGAGTACAGAAAGTGATCGAAGTATATTTTCTATCCAGAATCTCATCCGGAATATTAAGTTTAAGAACCACCCAGTTAGCCACATTCCCACCGCAGAGCTTGAATCGAGGTAGCTTCTGTTTTTCCACAATCAGTGTATTAGCTCCACCTTCCGCGGCCTTCATAGCCGCCATACTTCCAGCGGGACCAGCTCCCACCACCAACACATCATATTTTTGAACCATTTATATTGCACTGCTCCTTCTAATTCAAACTTTAAAATATTGAGTTAGGTCTGATAGTTTAAAGCTGTTAGGGCATATATTTTTAGAGCATTCATACCTTTTCTATTTCAACATATTCCACTCCTAAGTGAGCGCCCTTTATTTATCCGGGTCCAAATACAAACATGATTCACATTAAATTCATTCCATGAAAATTATGGAGGAAGTTACTCCAATTTTTCCTCTTTTCAAGATTTTTTCTGGGAAGTTGTTGTAGCTTTAGGTGTTTCCTTTTTCTGCTGAGCGTATTTCTCAATTACCGATACAAATATGTTAAAGGCCTCAACGAAGCCCTTCTCATACTGCTCATCCTTCTCCTTTTCATCCTCCAAGGCCAGAATCTTCCCCACCGTGTTCTGAAAAATCTGGTCCTGAAAATCTAAGATATTACCCACAGACTTCACCCATCTCTCCTGATACGCCGAAAGAAACTCGGCGGAAAAATCACCACTGTTTACGGCTTCCGCAGCAGTAACCCCAGCATCCATACCCGCCCTCACAGCATAATACACACCCTCACCAGTAATGGGTGAAACCATACCCGCCGCGTCACCAGCAATCAGTAAACCTGAATCGTAACTCGGCTTGTAAGCATTCCTTATGGGAATCCAAGCCCCTCTCTTGAGAACAACTTCTCCACCCTCCAATAACTTTGAAGCTATAGGATTATTCTTTATGAAACGATTCATATAATCAGTGGGTTTCTTCTCCAAGGTTTTAGCCATAGAGCCCAAGCCAACCGAAACATTCTCCCGCTTTGGGAAAATCCAAGCATAACCCATGGGAGCAATATCCCTTCCGGTGAAAATCATGTAGCTGTCAGCGTATCGCTCGGTAATCACTTTCTCTCCCAATCTCATTTCGACACCCACACAGAAACACATTTGATCCTTCCAAGTTTCTCCCTTCTCCTTGAACCACATATCCCACATTCCACACTTTTTCGCTATAGTCGAGAGAGCACCGTCGCAAGCTATCACTACATCGCCCTCAAATTTCTCTCTGTCCTTGGTGGTGACTCCTTTAACACATCCCTCTTCTTTAACCACACCTTCGACGTGTGTGTTCTCCTTTAGTTCTGCACCCTTTTCTAGTGCTAATTTAGTTAGCTGGTAATCCAATGCGTCCCGGTAAACTCCGAAATACCCCAATCCACCTAAGTTGATATCGTGACGTTCATAATTTGGGGGGGTAAAGAAGGATAAAACCTTGTACTGCCTCTCCAGAACTTCCTCAGGTATGTTCAAGTGTTTAACCAACCAGTTCGCTATTCCACCGCCGCAGAGTTTGAACCTTGGAAGACGGTACTTCTCTAAAATAATGGTTTTTGCTCCACCTTCCGCGGCCTTCATAGCCGCCATACTTCCAGCGGGTCCCGCACCCACAACAATCACATCATATTTATGAGCCATTAAAATCGCTCCACAAATTTTCAACCCTAAATTAACAAATTAGTAGAATGATATTTCTGATGCAATTTATAAGTTTACCTTTCGATGGTGAAAGCTGATTCGTCAAAAATGGAAAATAAAATAGTGTTTAAACCTTTTATCCAAAGAGGCTTCTCCTCTTATTTGTCTCTTTTAGCCTTTTCTTTGCGTTTTAGTATCCACTCAATTATCCACTGGGTGTAACCAACTATGGCTTCTAACAACTTTTTCTCATATAGTTCATCACGTAGTTTCTCATCTTTAACTTCCAGAGCCTTACCTACTGTGTCCAGGAACAGTTTCTCCTGGTAGAGTAATTGTTCGCCTATTACACTCAGCCATCTTTCTTCATAGTTGGATAGGAATTCTGCGGTGAAATCATTATTATTTACCGCTTCAGCCGCCGTTGCACCCGCCTCCAAACCCGCTCTAACAGCATAGTAAATTCCCTCCCCTGATATTGGAGAAACCATACCTGCTGAGTCGCCCGCAAATAGGACCCCATTGCCGTAGCTTGGCCGCTGGCAGTGTCTGATAGGCAGCCAAGCCCCGCGTCGAAGTAAGATTTTACCGCCCTCTAACAGTTC
>NZ_JBRAKS010000455.1:0-2705 GCF_052745115.1 Candidatus Jordarchaeum sp. | reverse complement strand
AAAATATTTCTCTTACCCCTCATATTAGGGGCTGTTTTTATCTTTATGGAGAAGCGATCGAGCTTGTTTTTCTATATTCGAGCCACTGGATCAAACGAACAAGTAGTCAGGAACCTCGGAGTTAACGTCGATAAAACTAAAATTCTTGCATTTTTCATTGCGGGAATCTTATATGCTTTAGCAGGAATGATACTGGCCTCAAGGTTGGGGGCTGGGTATCCAAATGCTGGTTTTGGGGCCGAACTCACCATAATCGCCGCTGCCGTCGTTGGAGGTATCTCCCTGCGGGGAGGAAGAGGAACATTATTGGGGGGTATCGTAGGGGCGGTTTTATTGTCAACCATAATTAATATCATGACTCTGAAGGGACTGTCTACCTACTGGCAGATGGTTGTTCAAGGGATCATCATTACAGGCGCAGCTGTTGTGTACAGGAAGAAGGCTGAGTATGCGAAGTAAATTGCTGGGTGAGCTTAGCACTTGGGTCATAGCCCTGATGATATTCTATGTGGGAGGACTGGCTTTAATAGTGATATATAGCATTTTGGGAAGCGGGGAAAAAATGCTTGCTTCCCATAGCATATTTGATGCTAGAATCTATGTTGATGAGAACCCTCCGAGACTCTCATTGGCTATTAGCAACTCTGGAGACGTCAGGCTTGAAATAAAGGAAATAAAAGTCGGCGATAGAACTTACAAGCTTCCAGTCGAAGGAATGTTAGGTACCACCACCCTTGAGGTCGGTGAGCGAGTCACGCTTGATATACCCCTTCAAGGAGATTTCGAAGCAGGACAGAAATATGAACTAAAAATTATAACTGACCCGCCCTCCGAACCTAAAAATGTACTAGAGGCTGGTGCAACAAAAAAGTATTGGAGTTATGGATTATCAAAGGACAAATTCGATGCATTTAATCTACCTCAAGAAAGTCTTACGGTTTCTGCGGGAGCTCGGTCAATTTCCAACCAGCCCCAGAAAACCGCAGGACTTTTGGTCGGTTTAAACCCAAAGATTTAAATGGGGCAATAGATGGGAGAACTAATAGCCACCAGAGGTCTCAACAAAAAATTCGGTGCAGTAACTGCACTAGATAATTTTGATTTTGATCTCAATAGAAATGAAATAGTCGGGCTAGTAGGTGACAATGCCGCTGGAAAATCGACTTTCTTGAAGACCATCTATGGAATTTATCGGCCTGAATCAGGGAAAATCTACATAAAGGGGAAGGAATCGACCATTGATAATCCATCTGATGCAAGAGATATGGGAATTGAAATAGTTTTCCAGGATTTCATGCTGTGTCCAGATTTGAAGGGAATAGAAAATATCTTCCTAGGTAGGGAAAAAATAAGTTTCGGTTTTCTTCGGAAGGATTATATGAAAAATATCCTTAGACACTTGCTGGAAAAGGTGTTTTTTGATGTGGATGTGGAGAAGGTTACAGGAGAGCTTTCTGGAGGTCAGCAGCAGCTCATAGCTATTTTAAGGATATTCCTATTTGAGCCTGATATACTTTTACTTGATGAACCCACGGCAAATCTTTCAAAAGGTGCAGCGAAAGACTTGATAGAAAATTTGGTGCCTTTTGTTAGGGAGAGGAACGCTGGCGTTATCTATGTATCGCACAATCTGGAGGAGGTGATAGCCATATCCGATAGGATAATCGTTATGAGGAGAGGAAAAAACGTGGCAGCGTTTGAAAGCAGCAAAACCACTGTGTCAGAACTTTTAAAGTACATGATGGCAAGAGAATAGTTTCGGCCTTTTATCACACTTATTTGTTTCAGTTACCAGAAAGTGATCATGGAAAATTTTCTGTATTACATTCTGCTCTCGGGGTAAGTACTTCGGCAAAAGATTCTCATTGAACCATTTACCTTATATGAACCAGGAAGATGAGGAAATTATTTCTTATAACCCTCTATATATTTGCCCTTCTCTTTTTTTATTTCTACATTCAATCTTTGAAACAACTTTCAGTTCGTCTCTTTCTTCTTTGATTATCTTTCTCAGCTTTTCTGTTGGATTGCTGATTAACTCAATATCGAATTCTCTAAAGAACTCGGGATTAAATTCATAACATCGTAAAGGTTTATTCTCACGAATATTTTTTAGAACCCTTTCTCTTTCAATGCACGCCTTCTTTAATAAGTAATTCTCAATTTCATTATAAAGTTTGAATGACATTAACAATTTGTTCGCATGCTCTTTTTCGATTAGACTGGATCCTTTTCAATGTATGATGCTATCTTCCTCAGAACTTTAGCTACTCCTTATTTTATTTACGGTTCATATCCATTGACATAAAATAATAACTCCCTTACCTTCCTCTGGTAAGGGAGTTACTCCTGAGCGGGAAACGGGAATCGAACCCGCGACATTCAGCTTGGGAAGCTGACGTTCTACCCCTGAACTATTCCCGCATAATATATTTCTTGCATATATATTTCTAACATTGACATTCGGTGATGTCAATATAAATTTTATCGTGTTTTTAATTACAGGTAAAAAAATAAAACCTGAATCCATCTTTTATTAAAAGAATCGATGAAAATGTGTTATGATTTATTATAAATCCCCTACTGGAGGCTAAAATGAAACGCTTTGGAATAGTACTGGCTGTTGTGGTGTTGATTTCGGTTTTTATTTCTGGCTGCGCCAAGATGGCGATAGAAAAAACGATATCTGAATTTGAGGATGCAGT
>NZ_JBRAKS010000454.1:0-2713 GCF_052745115.1 Candidatus Jordarchaeum sp. | reverse complement strand
AATTATTCTTTTCGAACTATCCCAACAACCCACATACTTAAGGCGCCTTCTCAAATAATATCACTCTAAAAAAATCATTAATATCGTTACGATGAAGAAAAACTAAAACACAGTGCCTCTAAATTAAACAAAAATAATGTCACTAACCCCGCTGCCTATTGAGCGAAATGGCTTTGAAGAAAAAAATATAAAACACTAATTTTTATAACTCACTAATACCTTGCATAAGATAGCCCGCCGAGTTGAACCCCTATGAGCGATGAAGTTTACGACCAATTATTTAATAAATTAAACAAATGGCCTCTTAAAATTCCAAAATCCAAGGACAGTATGAAAGTACTCAAAATAATGTTTAAACCCGAAGAAGCAGAATTAGTGAGCTCCGCTTTTGATGGACCATTTATAGAGCCCAAAACCGTGGAACAAATCGCGGAGAAACTAGGCCGAGACAAAGAAGAAATCAAAGTAGCTATTGAGGATGCGGCTAAAAAAGGTCTAATTTTTGAGTTTGAAGGTAAGAGCGAAAACAAATTGTACTATGTGATGATGCCCTTCGTGCCCGGCGTTTTTGAATGGTTCATGGAAGGAGAACCAACCGACGAACGAAGAGAAGTACGAAAAATATTCAACAAAATCTACAAGTACTGGGGCATGGAGCTGGGAGCCTCCGATTACCCCTTCATAAGAGTCATACCAGTAGAGCAAAAACTAGACACCAAAGCAGAAATATTGACCTTCGAGAAGGTAAGCCAATACATCAAAGACGCCCGCAGCATAGCAGTAATCAACTGTGTCTGCCGATCAACCTTTGACCATTGCGAAAAACCACTAGAGGTTTGCATGAACTTCGACTCTACTGCAGACTACCTGGTGAAGCACCGAGGAGCAAGATACGTAAGCTATGAAGAAGCCCTCGAAATACTCAAAAAAGCAGAAGAAGCAGGACTGGTACACATAACCAACAATCAACAGCAGAAACCAAACTTCATATGCAACTGCTGCCCCTGCTGCTGCGGCTTCCTAAGAGGGCTCACAGAACTCAACAATCCCAGAACCCTAACCAAATCAAACTTCCAACCCCAAATCAACAAAGAAAAATGTACAATATGCGAGTCCTGCATCAAAATATGTCCAATGGGAGCAATATACCACCACTACCCCCACAATGACGATTTAACAGATAACCTGATAAAAATTGAGGAAGAAAGATGCATCGGATGCGGCCTATGTTCCAGCAAATGCCCAAAGGAAGCAATAACCATGATTAGGGTAAAAGAAGAGATACCCGTTGAAAAAGCCCGAGACGTAATAATAGAATATGAAAAACAAAGAATCCATTAAAAATTCCATTTTATTTAAAAAGTGAATTGACAAGAAAAAATTGGAAAAGAATCATTCGGGCTTAACTTTTTTAATGCTTGAAGACACTCATTTTTCTAATATGGTATATTGAAGCAAGTGTAATACCCATTATCAATATACCTGAACCTAAGCCAATAGCTTACATATCCATGCTACTAAGATATGACTTCAGATTATACAACTGCGACAGTATAAAGGTGTATTAGTTCGAGCGGCTATTATTCGTGCAGCCGCACTACACGATATCGGAGACACCGGATGGGAACACGATCACGGACACGGTTACTTAAACGCACTAGACGCCTACAAATATGTTTCCGGAGAACACGCCTACAGCTTGGACGCATACGCCACGAAGTGGCGTAAGGGAATCGTAACCCCGGATTATTGGTATCTGAAATGGATTTGGTACCCTTGGCCGTGGGGATCTTGGATTCCACGCTACGGTTGGCACGTGTATACTGCGGTAGAGAGTGATGGTCAACTAGAACCCTACAAGATATATCTTTACGACGCCGTACCAAGCGGCGCAGATTTAGTGGATGGAACCCCAAATAGGGTGTGGACTAATGTAGACAGGCATCAATACTTCAATTATTACCAAGTCGAAGCATGGATTACACATATTACCCACATTCAACCTTATGCTCTAGCATCATATACCTAGAACGAATAATATCACATCAGATCTGAACTCTTTTATATAAAACAAGAAACACTCGCCTGATTGTTGCAAGTCTACAGGTAAAACCTCACTCATTAAAAATGGGAGTGAAAGGCAGGAGCCTCTTGTCACTCCCTAATTTTTCCCGTCGATTAAGTTCCTTCAGTGCTTCTTCTCAACGAGTTATTCTTAGTAGTTTAATTTCCTCCTAACCGTATTATTCTAAGAATTCTACAGGGCGAATATAATATAATCTTCCCTTAACCGAAAAAAATACTAAAGGGGTAATCTGCCACAAACAAAATACATATTAAGTGGCACATAAAAACAGTTTATTAGCAAAATAAGTGCCAAATATGTTAAATGGAGGTGGAAGTAATTTCTAAAAGGATGAAGATTTGTGTTGCTCTAGTTCTAATCCTACTTGGCTTCTCGATAATTTCCCTCGGTTCCTATCTTTTACTTGTATATAACACGGGATCAGATGCGATTTTTCTACCTTACCCCTCCTACTCCACGGAGCAGATAGTTACAGGTGTGCTCACATCTGAAAACCCAAATTTCGCCATTAATATAAGTTATTACCGCCTCTATGATGACCTAGGTTTTGGTTTTGGCGTTACTCCCCACCTAAAACAGTATCCCCGCTTTGTTAGTCTAGTATCATATTTTTCAACTCCTCGGTTT
>NZ_JBRAKS010000453.1:0-2725 GCF_052745115.1 Candidatus Jordarchaeum sp. | reverse complement strand
GAACCGAACACCATTTAGGCGGTGTCCTAAATGGGTAAGTTTCGGACAACGGTATAGCCTTCGGCTAACTATTTTTACTCTCATTTTTCTCTTCAGTTCACCAAAAAATTCTAGATGTTCAAGAAATCTCCCCCTTCTAAAAAATCGTAAGCATTCCTTAATTATTCAGTCCAACACATTCCACTTTTTTTCGAGTATTTGAATAATCTTTCTAGAGTTTAGAGTGAGAATCTATTGAACTCTAAAGCTAAAATAGGTTACGGGTTTCTCTGTTTCAACTTCTCATGACCCATTTTCAAGTTTTTCCCATCTAAAACCACTCTGAGGCTATTCAACACTTCACGCCCCATTATTGTTTCTTCCGGAAGATCTTCCAATCTAACCGGTATATAGACCCTAACTTTACCTAGAGGCACTGTTTCCTCTCCACTTAAGAGAAAGCACTCAGCACTATAAACATCGCATTCAATATCATGGTCTCCTGCACCGTAAAACCATTCTGTTCCCTCAGAGGGTATTCCCTCAAAATTCAGGGAAAGTTCAGCATTGGCATATATACCCCCATCAAAACCCGTGTCAACAAGACAAGGACCCAGCATTTTCCTGTTTTCTTTTTTCCGGTGAAGTATTATCCAGGCTATGGGAATGTCGGGTATCTTCTTCCCGCTTCTATCAATCCCGTCCTCCACATAATTATAGACCACTTCAATCAATTCTTCTCCACCCTTCCAGAACCCGCTGCAACTTTCTTCTCCGGGGAGAGGGAGCTCTGCGTTGAGTAGCTCTAAGCTCCCGCAAAACTCTAGGACCCTTAGAATCCTCTTTTCGGTTAATAAAGAATGGGTGATGCCTCGCTATATATTCGTTAAGCGAATCCGCAATGATTTTTGACCTAGAGGCGGTAGGCTCTGACTCCAGAATTTTTTCTAGGGCTTCGGCTACATCATCAGGTAAACTAACGGAGAACCGCTTCATTTTTTTTCACCAATAGTAATAAATTTCATACATTTATTAACTTTTCTCACAAAACATTCGATTCTAACTGCTTTGAACGAACCTGCTTTGCTATTTTTCAACAAACCAAACGAGGATTAAAACCATGGTAAGAGCTATAATCTGTGGAAGTGTCATAGTAACTATGACTGAGTTGAAAATTAAAATTCCTGAGGATTTGAAGAGAAAGATGGAAAAATTCGGAGTCGATTGGTCGACACCTAGCGACACCGAGCAACATCTTTGCTTCCTAAGTATACAGTCTATCCATAAATCTTATGTCCACTTATGTCCACATAAGTACACGTAAACAGCAACTGTTACGTAGGGCGAAAAATTATTGGGTATGAAGAAACAGAGGAGAAAGTTCATTCCTCAACACTTAGTAACTCTTTGAGTTCTCTCTTGATGCTCTCATTCAGTTTCTTTGGAAGAGGAGTGTTTGCTTCAGCTAAAATCTTATAGAAGGCAGCTCTAGGGACGCCAAGCATCTGTGAAGCTCTACTTGCTGACAACTCGCCTTGAGAATACATTTCTAATATTTCTTTTAAGAACTTCTTTCTTATTCGTTCAGGAATCGCCGGAGTAACATTCATTATTCCCACCTCCGCAAATTCTCCTTCACTTTATTAATTATGTCGTAGCTTATTCGATAACCAGAACTTACTAAATTATCGATATCTTGGATTGCTTGCCGCCCCTTTAACATCAATGGCATTAAGTTAAGCCAAAATTGTTTTCTTGTACTTGTGGGGTGATGTGGATTCGCCTGATTCTAACCCTTATTTTGGGGTTCTAAACTGGAAAGGAAGCTCCATAAACGCTCCTTTTGGAAGCGGAACCGAGCGAAACTACGTCACCCTCTTACCTTAACTTAATACCATTGCCCTTGAGGGAAGGGCGTGTTAACCGGGTGGTAGCACACCCGTTGCTTCGAAGGCGTTGAGCCAGAAGCAAGAATCCCCCGACTTTAGTCGAAGGGAGTGTCAACATAGTATCTCAAGTAATCGTTTGAATCTGCTTTGAAATCTTCCCGCTCATACACGACTCTACCATAGTCTCCTCTCGCATAACTGCCGAAGAGGAAGATTTTCTCTATTCTACCGCTATACTTCTTCTTAATTGCCTCTACAAATTTCTGCAAAGCCTTCTCTTCTTCCACTGCTAAATAAGCTCCAAAAATTCTGAAGTCAGGGACATTCATCACCCACTCTGTGAATTGATAGGACACCCTGCAAACTTAAGCCTTTTCCACACCTCCTAGCAGACCTCTCAACCTATATTTCGGGGCGGCATTAGACATAAAAAGACTAGAAAAACACCTATACTCCATATAGTAATCCAGACTGGATCGGCCTATTAAAAAATTCCTTCTAAATTTCTCCAATATTACTTCGCTGTTTTGAACGTGTATTGTTTACAGGAATATATGAATCCGAATTTTTACGATAAATTTATTAAAGACATTTCTTATTTTGTAAGGTGAAATCGAAATGGTTGAACTTGTTACAGTGACTTCGAAGGGCCAAGTAATAATCCCCTCACGGTTGAGGAAAGAGTTGAACATAGTGAAGGGCGAGAAGCTGTTGGTTATCAGCGAAGGAAACGCAATCAAAATGATTCCAGTACCCAAATTATCGGAGATGGCTGGCGTAGACAAAGAACTTTTTTTGGGGAGGAAACCGTTGTCCGAAACTTACCCATCTAGGACACTTCCAGATGGTGTTCGGTT
>NZ_JBRAKS010000452.1:0-2729 GCF_052745115.1 Candidatus Jordarchaeum sp. | reverse complement strand
AGTCTAAGAATGGTATTATTTATCATTAAATCTTTCTACTGCTGTAAACCCTTCAGGTTTCATGAAGTCTCTAAGAAATTTCCGTAAACTTTAAGGATAATGATTGTTTCTTAAGGAGAGGAATATGATGAATAAAAAATGAGGTATTATTTTCGATAGTTAAGATGTAGGAGTGAATAGTTTGCAGGATTGGATTCTGCCTTACTCTAAGATTCTCCTAGCACTTGGCGGCGTTGGCAGAGAGGTGAACGCTGCAATAGTTGCTTTCCATTTGGCCTTGGAAACTGGAGGAGCGGTAATCGGGTTCCATGTTCACGAGTCTGATTCCTCAGAAGCTGATGCAAAACACTTTTTTGAGGATATTAAAAAAATAGCCTCCAAGTATCGTGTCAAATTCGAAATAAAGTATTGTGGATCCAAGAAGAGTGCAGCCCAAGAGATTATAAGAGAGTTAAAGACTGGAGGGTACGATGTCTGTATTTGTACCGCTAGAATGAAGTTTTGGTCTAAGTTTTTTGGTAGCGTATCACGTGAAATTGTTAGAAAATCTCCGGTTCGAGTCATTCTCGTTTATAATCCAGATCGATATGAAGTTCTACCTGAAAAGTTGAGTACCATAATAATTCCTCGGGAATCGGAGTATCTGGATAGAATCGCCATTGAAACCATTTCCACCATCGCTAGCTCTTGGTTTACCAGAAACGTTAAAATTTTTTTCGTACATGTAACAGAAATTCCCCCAACTGTACCCATAGAGGCTTCTCTAGAGTCCACAGAAATACGTGACGAGGAACTAGGATTCCTAAGAGAGGTAAGTAAACAAATTGTCTCAACCGCCACCAACATTACACCGGGGGTGATAGTTTCTAGAGATAGGGCGAAGGGTATAGGAACATTTGCTAAAAATGTGAATGCGAATCTTATAGTTATGGGAGCTGAAAGGAAGAACTATGCTCCAAGATATTTTTCAAAAATATTTAGGGGTGCTCGAGCCCGGTTTGTGGAGTCCTTGGCAGACCAGCTTTGCTGCCCGGCGGTCTTTGTTTTCCCCTAAATTTTGAAACTACAAAATAAATGACCGAAAAACCACCGATCCATAAAACAAGTGATAACAATGTAACATTGCTCATAAAAATCAAGGCAAAAAAAGTCATTGAAGCACCAAGAAAGGGTATTACCCAGAAAGACTTGCTTTTACTTCGAAGCCGATAATTAGAAACATTCACCAAGAAAAAGATGATTATAAAAGACGAACTGGCTAAACCCGCCACAAGCCCTAAATCTCCAAATAACGCAAGAACCAAGGATATAACACTAGCCACAATCAAACTAAAATAAGGTACATGAGACCTTCTACTCAATTTAATAAACTGTCTAGGAAAAACACCATCACGCGACATCACATAAGCCAATCTACTAGTACCAAAAAGAGTAGCGTTAAAAGCGGAGGCCGTGGAAAGAATACCCCCAAGTCCCACAAGAATTTCACCCCACTGGCCCACCCAGGTCTGCTTTATAGCCTCAGCAAGAGGAGCTTCACTAGCCCCCGCCTGATACCAAGGTATAAGACCAATCATAACAATAACGGTAAAAAGATAAATTATGTTAACCACTATAATTGTAATATAAATCGCCCTACCAACATTCCTTTTAGGATTTCTTATTTCTTCACCTGTTGTAGGTATTAGATCAAAGCCTTCATACGCAATGAATATAAAGGTAACCACAGCCATAATTGGCAAAATTGCATTCTGAAAAGTGGTGGGGGTAAAAATCCCTAAAAAAATTTTGGAGTAATCAATACCTTTCGTAGGGTCCACGATTTCGATCCTGGGAGACAACATGAATGTTAAGCCCGCCACTATAAAAAATATTAAAATGGCAACTTTGCTCAACACTATTATGGCTTGAGTTCTACCAGTTTCTGAAACACTGGCGAAATTTAACAATCCGAATACCGCAACCAAAGCTAACACAATTATTTTCTTATCGATAAGCTGGAAAGAGTTACCTATAATCTGAGAAACAAACGATCTATCTAAGCCATAAACAGTACTTATAAAATCTATTATTGCTCTCTGATTACTATTTACGAAATAGCCGAGATAATTAGAAAAACCCACCGCGTAAGTAGAGCAGGACACCAAATAGGCAAACCAAAGGGTAGCACCAGCAACCACTCCCACTATGGGTTTTTTAAAAGCCCTCGCAATGTAAGTATAACTAGCACCACTTTCTGGAAAAAGTTTGGACATTTTAGAGTAACTATACCCAGTTAAAAAACTTGCTATCCCACAAAAAACAAAAGATAAAATAACCGCAGGGCCAGCAGTTCCGTATGCAAGACCCAACACAGCGAAGATTCCCGCACCGATACTCGCACCTATTCCAATCATAACGGCATCCAGAAGCCCTAGCTGCCGAATGAGTTCTCTCTCGTAAATAATGCCTTCAATGTCCTTTTCTTTCCTGTCACTCATATTGGTACGTCTCTGATGAAGTAATAGGTAAAATAACGTATTGAGTTTATTCATAAGTTTTTTGGAGTTTCAAAAATTAAAAATTCCGGGTTAAAAAATTCTTTTATAAGCATTTTTATGGATATGCATTAAGAGTGATGACTAATCTTTCCTATTAGGAATGTTTTAAAAAAAGCAAAAGCAATATATTTCTAAATCAGTATTTGAAAATGAAATAGGTTATTAAAACTGGTTTTGGCTGGTGAGCAG
>NZ_JBRAKS010000451.1:0-2739 GCF_052745115.1 Candidatus Jordarchaeum sp. | reverse complement strand
ATATTATATTTATGGATACTTCTATACTGTTAAACAATTCAGAATTTATTCTAGTACCTCATAGAAAAATTAATAAATCGAAACTAATTACGTTTTAATAGATAGAGAAAAATAAAAAATTGATTAAGAGGTAGGGTATAAGATGCGCACTTTTGGTTTAAAGCTTAGAATGTTCCTAGTGATAGCACTAATGTTCGCAATTCTCTTCGCTTTGTTTACCGGTATAGCCTATCTGTTCGGTTACTTCCAGCCCTGGGTCTTCGTCATCATGGCCGTAGCTATAATGGCGATACAGTACTTCACTGGTCCCTACATCGTTGGCTGGACCATGAAGGTGAAATACGTGACACCCCAAGAGGAACCACGACTTCACGGTATAGTAAACAGCTTAATATGGAAGCGCGGAATAGACAAACCCAAAATCGGGGTATCAAACATGAAGATTCCCAACGCCTTCGCATTCGGAAGATGGAAAAGCGATGCCCGAGTGGTAGTAACAAGACCACTGTTAGAAAAACTCGATGACGGTGAACTAGAAGCCGTACTTGGACACGAATTATCTCATGTAATTCACCGCGATATGATGCTTATGACTGCAATCAGCGTTATACCTTTGATATGCTACTACATCTTCCTGAGCTTGGTTTGGGGCGGAATGGGAGGGAGAGGAAATAGAAACGCTGGATACGCCGTACTAATTGGACTTGCAGCCTTTGTGATGTACTTCGTGACCAATCTGTTAGTTCTCTGGGTGAGTAGAGCAAGAGAATACTATGCTGATGCGGGTAGTGCCGAAATGACCAATCAACCATACAATCTAGCTTCAGGCCTCTACAAACTAGTATTAGCGAGCAAGGACATAGATGAAAAGGCTCTTCACGAGGTAGAAGGAGTAAGAGCCTTTTTCGCAACCGACCCCACTAAAGCTAAGGGCGAAGTCAGAATGCTCATTGATGCAGATCTAAATAGAGACGGAAAACTAGACGCTTACGAAGTGAAGCAATTCGCAGAGCAAGCAAAAACAACAAAATTCTCGAGAGTAGCAGAATTGTTTTCAACACACCCAAATCCAGTGAAGAGAATCGTGAAACTAGCAGAAATGTATTAAGATAACCAGCTCTCTGATAATAATTAAGGTGGTGGATAGCGTCCCCACCTTTCCCCTTGAAAAAGAATTTTCATTTTAAATTTTTTACCACGAGATGGTTTGCTTATTTTAGGGCTTTGTCTCTTAGAACTCTTTCAATACACATTATTGCTGATTCTGCTGCGGAATTCATTCCCACGCCCCTTCCCCGATAGGTATCCCCGGCGAAGTAGAGGCCTTGGACTCCGGATGCCTTTATGTCTGGTTTATATTTTCCGACCATTCCCGGTTTTCGAGCTATGCCATCTATACCAATGTATCTGGCGGGAAGAACCCATTCTACATGGTCTTCAAAGTGGGGAAATAGTTGGGCCAAATCATCCCATAGTATATCAAGCCCTTTTCTTACCCACCATTTGTCAAAAGCGTTTTCGGGCTCGCAGGGGCAGCCCATAGATATGAAAAACTTTCCTTCCGGAGCGGTGGTTGGGTCAAAATTTGATGGGGCATAACACTGTAAGGGCAAGCCGGTTTGGGGAAGGCTCATGGAAACGCGATATTTTCTATCCTCCCAGAGAATCTCATCTAAGCCTAAGAGGTAGCCTATGGCTGCTGAGGTTTCTCCAGATAGGCTATCTATTTTACTTGTAAACCAGGATGGTAACTCGTCTGTGGATAGCAGATTTTCTAAAGACCATATGGGAACCGCGCAAATAACAGTGTCTGTCCTGAGGAAGTTAGTTTCATGAACCAGCCATGGTTCAAAATTCTTGGGAGCATCACCCATAGGCTGTTCCACGGCTACACCAACAACTTTTCCATTCTCGATGAGAACCTCGTCTACCCCAGTTCCGGTGAGAATCATGCCACCATTTTCCCTAACCACTTCAGCCATTGGGTTAACCAGATTAATGGAGCCCCCCTTAGGGAATCCTGCGGTGAGCAGTGTTCCTTTAACCTCCAAATTCTTCTTCATCTCGTAAATAATTTCGCTTGCCGCCATCTCATTCCAGTCGGTGAGGGTTGTGATCATCATTCCCAGGTAACTGAAAAAGTCGTAAACCTCTTGGTTCTCGGTTATACCCTCCATCCATTCTCGAAGAGAAGTATTGTCTAATCCATCAATTTCAGGATAAGTGATTTCAAAAAGAGCCTTAATTACCTTTTTAAAGTCCTCATTGTGGGAGGGCCTTATTTCTCGGTATTCCGTGATGTCCTGCCACCTATTATCCTCCCACACGTTTACACCCTCTGACCAGGCTGCCAGCTCCACTCTTTTACCAATTGTCGAAAGTAATTCTGCAACTGTGCTCACATCACCCCTAGAGAGGGCGTGTAGACCGGTATCTATGGTGTAGCCTCTAAAACTCATTGTGGTGGCTCGGCCTCCAATATAGGGAAGCCTCTCATATACAATGACTCTTAAACCCCTAGAGGCGAGGAGTGATGCACAACCAAGACCCGCAATCCCAGCACCGATAACCACGACATCAAAATCGAGTTCTGACATAAAACCATCCCATTATACTCTCGCAACAATTCTCCCAAAGTTTAATTGAAATTCATTTGCTACCATTTAAACTTTATTATATAATAGTTCGAGAAGGCGCCTTAAGTATGTGGGTTGTTGGGATAGTTCGAAAAGAATAATT
>NZ_JBRAKS010000450.1:0-2743 GCF_052745115.1 Candidatus Jordarchaeum sp. | reverse complement strand
AGGAACCGAACACCATCTGGAAGTGTCCTAGATGGGTAAGTTTCGGACAACGGTTCCAGTAGCGTCTACCAGCTTTAGGCTGGGCGATGTGAACATTTGCACTTCAACGTTCCGAGCTATGTACCCTTTACCTCGAATATCTGCGAATGTTCTTTCAATTTCATCCATGGTTACTTAGTAGATGTCACCACCAGTTTCCAACGCTAGATCTCCCAAGGTTTTTAATGCCAGTCGACTCTCTGCTCCTTCTTCGCGTACTCCCACCACATCTACTATTATGTTTCCAAAATTGCAGCTTCCCGCGAGTTCTTTGTAAAATACTTTTCCTGTAGTGCTCGAGCTTTCCAAGCTTCCAAATCCCATGTTTGCTAACCCATCGGTTAGTAAGAGCAATCTTCCTCCATTCCTCATTTTTAAGAGGGTGTATCCTCCTAGGAGGCCGGGTCCCAGTGCGGTCATATCCATGGATTCTAGTTTAGATATGGCTTTTAACCATTTGTCAGCATTCTTTTTAATGGGTTCAAAACTGTATTTTGCATGGCTGAATCTTTCGGCAATTTTCTGCTGGGAGTAAATATCATCGCCTCCAATAGCTAGGACATTTTTGCCATTTGAGTCGATGAGATAGACACTGGATTCAAAGGCTATTAAACCAAAATTACTACTGGGAGCGTTAACTTTTAGATCCTTTATTGTTTCCGACAAGCTTCTATTTACTGCCTCCAGTTTTCCTCCGGACATTGAGCCGGAAATATCGATCACGGCGACTATGTTTTCACCGGTCAACTCAGGTCTCGTGGTCTTAATATCCATGGCTTCTTCTATTATGAAATCCACGTCATCTACTAGATGGGTGGGTAAATCCTTGGGGTCAACAATGTTTACTGTACCGCAAAAGACACACTTAAAATGAGTTCCTATTTTTGGATCTTTCACTACTCTTGATGGGTCGGTTAGAACTCCGTCGCATCTCTGGCATTGAATTGGTTTTCCCACAATAACCTGTTTGGGCTTTCCCAATTCCTCAAAAGACAGGGAAGCCACATAAGGCAAATCCATTTTAATAGTTTTTCTTTCCAAGACTCTATTAAAAGATGTTTTAAACATTTCACGGTTCTCCAATCTACTTAAATTCCTAATGTGTTAAATATGAAAAGTTGAAACTTTATGATTAATTAACCACATTCAGAATAAAAATACATTATGCAACTTCTTACTTTCGATAAAAAAATAAAAATCTATTTCGTGTTGGGAGATTTAATCGAATTTACATGCCTAGTAAATATTTTTATTATGTTTTTAGATTAATTTTTAAGCTTAATAATTTATAGTGTGAGGTATAGTCAAAGAGCCAAGGAGGTTGAAATATTGCCTATTTACGAATACTTGGGAAAGATTCCAAAAATCCATCCAACAGCATATGTTAGTCCAAATTGTTTCGTTGCAGGTGGAGTGGAAGTTGATGAGCAGGGTGCAATTTTTGACTACGCAGTGGTTAGGGGTGATTTCTCTACTATTAAAATCGGTAAGTATTCCAATGTTCAGGACTGCTGCTCGGTTCATGCAGCCGTAACTCCTACTATTATAGGCGACTATGTGACAGTGGGCCACGGAGCTGTAATTCACGGTGCCAAAATCGGCAACATGGTAATAGTGGGAATAAATTCAGTAGTACTTGACGGGGCTGAGATAGGCGACAACTGTATCATTGGTGCAGGAGCCCTAGTTACCTCAAATACCAAGATACCCTCAAATAGTTTAGTTCTCGGTAACCCGGGAAAGGTGGTTAAAGAGATTGGGGAGGATCGGCTTGCCACTATCAGAATGAGTGCTGAAAGCTATAACCAACTGGCCCAAAACTACAAAAAGATAGTGGGAAAAACCTAATTCACAATTTTTTACATGAAATTTAAGTTTGGGTGGCCTCAAACAGCCTGTCTAAATCCTTTCTTATTTTATCTTTTTTCTCCTTTAAGGTCTCTAATATGTCTTTATACTCACTTTCTGTGATTCTTCTTTCTTCCCTCGCAATTTCTAATTCTGCCATTCTGCTGAAGAGTCTTTCCAGTTCCCTCTCCAGCTCATGCAATGAAACTTTTGGCCTCTGACCCAGCAAGTCCCAAGAACTTGAGCGTGCAATCTCTTCTTCCTCCCTGATTTTAACCGTGTCAACTTTTTTAGCTCGTTCCTCTAACTTTTGCATCCTTTCTTCCTCCTCTTGATTGACACTGGCCTGCTCTTCCCTCACGGCAATAGTTTCTCCAGACGAGATGAAGATTAGCTCTTGAATTAATCTGACCGCTGTTTCTAATAATGTTTCAATGTTTCGAACACGCTCATCTAATCTGGCTATTCTCTGATGGATGGTCTCGAATTTGTTGTCGAGTGTTCTCTTCTCCGTGATTTTTTCGAGTAGCTCGTCGAGGATTCCTTTCATTCTCTCTATTTCTTCCCTACCAACCATCATTACATCCTCCTTTAGAGTCGGTTACAGTTTTCCCCTAGTTCTGCCCTTTCGTGTATGCCCCGTTTTAAGCCCTATTTTTTATTAAATCATATTATTTTTGTTAAAGGATAATAATTAGGTTTGTAATATGCTAGTATTGTCCCGAATATTCCCCGGTTATTTAATTAGGATTTATAAGCAATGAGACCACCACTTATTTAAACTTTATTATTAATTTTTCGGCACAATGTAATTTGGGTGTTTTTGCTTGGGGTGTATGTGTTTTTGTTTATTTGG
>NZ_JBRAKS010000449.1:0-2746 GCF_052745115.1 Candidatus Jordarchaeum sp. | reverse complement strand
TACTCGCAGATAAGACGAAAGCCACAACAGGCAAAACATAAGAACCAGAATCGAAAAAAATCCATTTTTTACTAATTTTTTAAAAAACAACCTAGAAACCACAATAATCAAAATAATGCAAATCTGCACAAAAAGCCTTAATAGAGCAAAATAATTCTACTGCATCTAAGTATGTATTTATTCATTGTAAGCTAAAATTTCCGGCAAAAAGCTATTAGGATCAGATTAAGAATTGGAGTTGCAAAAGATGGCTTCTGAGAAACAGAAAAAACAGCAGACTACTAAACGTAAAGAAAATGAAAGTTCAATGCTGCAGGAAATAAGAGAAGACATTTCCAAAATAAAATTAGACTTGGCTGAAATCAAAAAAATATTAGTTCAAATAAGAGAAGAAACACCAATAACTATACGATTAGCTGATGCAAAAGTAATGCCTTTGAAGGAAGCCAAAATCAAGGTGGAAAACTTTTTGCAGGAATGCTTTAAAAACAGGAAACCGTCTATCCCAGCGATGTAGCTGACGAGCTGGGACTGGACTTTGAACTGGTCCGGAACATTATAAATATGCTTATTAAAGAAGAAAAACTGGAAAAAATGAGGGAGGAGAGTAAATGGCGAAGACTTGCATAAACTATTATGAAGATGAGAATTCTGCGATCAGGGGAAGAAGAATAGTGATTGAAGCACGAAAAATCACCAAGCCACAGCGTTTCAGTGATAGAACATCGAGACACGGTGGACAAAGATTAAGAGCACACAACGCCAAAGCCTGGGTGGAATACGGTTACTGCAAAGGCAAAAAATGCGAATGGTAGTGCTATATAGTAGTGGACTGGTTAATGACCAGAATAGGTATTATACTCGGCATCAACTTCATCATAATTGGTTCCATCATCTTTTATTTATCTTCCACTTCTACCTCTCTTTTAATTATGGTGTATTCACTTGCTCTTTTGTGGCAGCAGAAACATATACCCAACACTGATTTTCCCCAGAATTCACATAGATTGTAACCACATCGGTATTCGACCTTTTTTCCTTCTTTAGGACATACTATAAAAACTTTTAGTTTCGGTTTGCCACTAGACCTACCGAATTTTTTTTCTGATTCTTCTTTGATAATCTTTAATGGGTAGTAGTCTGTTTTCATTACTCTAGCTCCAAAATAACCCTCCGAAATTGGGCTTATCACAGAGAAATGCCGAACCAATTGGATCAAAAAAGGGTCACCCTTTTGTCAATTTCGCCAATTTCTCAAACTCATAAGACTTGATTCCTTTCTTTTTCAATAAGTAAACCTTCTTTCTGCGTCCATTTCCTCATCGCTTCTTGGGTTGTAAAACAGTATTGTACTTTTCTTGTCTTCTTCTTTTATTCGCCAAACATGTTCTGCCTTCCCGATGCCTTCTTCAAAACACTCCCAATATTCTTTATTATCTATTACAATGATTCATCCTTAACCTTATTAAAGCTTTTAAGTATACTTATAAGTTACCCTTGAATACGAGACTGAGGCTTTTACGACTGAAAATCATCGTGATTTTTCCCAAAACTTGTCGGATAAACAGATATAGATTTGTATTTATAAGGCAAAAAACAAAATACATGCCCATCATAATCTAACTGCCAACCAATGGATTTAACTATCATATTTAATAACAATAAATTTTCATATATGTTATATTCCCTTCCACAAAAAAGAGGTGAAGGATTTTATGAGTAAAGAATACGATGTTATTGTTGTTGGTTCAGCATTTGCCGGTGCAGTTGCCGCTAAGACTGCCGCGGAAAAAGGACTTGAAGTTTTACTTCTGGAAAGGTCAACCGAACCCGGAGAAAAAATAGTCTCCGGAGGCATACTAACCCACGACGCGTTTAACGAGCCCGGCTTAGAGTTTCTAAAAGAAGCGCCATTAGAAAGAGAGCTCAAAGGCGTCAAGTGGATTATGGCCAACGAGAAAGGAGAAGCACCATTAGAACTCACCTTTAGAAGCACCGATGACAGCCGAGTAGGATACACCATCTACTGCTACGATTTCTGTAAATGGCTAACCCAACTCGCGGTGGATGCCGGCGCTGAATTCAGAAATAATACAACGGTGTTAGATGTTATAAAGGAGGATGGCTCTATTAAGGGAGTTCTGACGGAGAAGGGAGAAAAAATCAATTCCAAAGTGGTTGTGGCAGCCGATGGAGGAAAATCACTGACAGGAATCAGAGCCGGAGTAAGGAGAAAACTTCCACCAGAAAATGTGGAAAACTGTGTGGTACTAGATTTCACAATACCAGAGAGGGAGATCAGGAGACTAGGTCTACAAGACACATTTGAAGTTTACTGGGGAACATTAACTCCAGCAGATATAGGATCATACGTTTGGATATTTCCCTACAAGGAAAGCTTCCATCTGGGAGTAGGAGCTCTAGTCTCAAGCAGGAAAAATCCAACCATCTTCCTGGAGAGATTTCTACATTCACAATTATGGAAAGACAGATTCGAGGACATCGCAAAATTCAGAGCCTGGATGTGGAACACCGTTCCCCTATGGTCAGCTCTCGACAGAGATCAGAGAATGCTGGAAAGAACTTACGGTAATGGGATTCTTGTAGCAGGAGACGCTGGGGGATTTTTAGATTCCTTCACGTGCGCAGGCTTTTACGGTGCAATGGTCTCAGGAATGCTGGCAGGCGAAGCCGCAGCCGAATCCGTATCCAAAGGCAATGTCTCAGAGGAAGGACTCTCAATCTA
>NZ_JBRAKS010000448.1:0-2748 GCF_052745115.1 Candidatus Jordarchaeum sp. | reverse complement strand
AGTCCAAGAATGGTATTATTTATCATTAAATCTTTCTACTGTTGTGAACCCTTCCTCATTGCATTTCTTTAGAATATTTAGAGTTTCTTCCCTAGTTATTTCTCTGCCCATTCCATGTTCAACAATGTATTCACCCATGCTGTCAAAATGTAGGCAAGTCTCCAGGGAGTGGTCACAACCTTCCCCGGTGTATTTGGCGATCTGCCTGCAAGGGCAGTACGCTACAGCAAAAAACCGGTTTGCTTTAAGAAGTTCCGCTAGGTCTTCGTATGGTGTTACCTGCGAGCCACCAGATATGGAAAGATTTATTGGAATTACCCTCAGAATAGATTGCTCTCGGTCACCAAGCTCACGAGAAAATTTCTTATCAAAATATTTTCTCCAGAGAGGTGCGAGTCTCTGGGCTCTCTCATCCATTTTTCCCGACCAGAAAGGGGTTTCCGAGAAGCCCACAAGTGAGGGTAACATGCGGTAGAGACGCTTCCCTTCACGCTCCATGACAAAAACGGTGCCCTTGTCCGCCATTCTGTCAAGCTTCTTTCTAAGTTTCTCAGGGTCTTCGCCCAACTCTCCTGCTATTTCCTCAAGAGATTTATTCATCATGGGCAGCTTTAACGCCAGCTCCGCTTCCTCTGGGGTGTAAAGAATTTTAATAATTCCTAATGCTTCCTCACTTTCCGGGAAACCTATGGGCCACTGGTCGATCTTTTCCCTCAGTTTCTTGTAAACATCTTCCATGATTGATCCTCCTCTATCAAATTCATTCAAGTTATTTATTAGTTCTTACGAACAATAGCGAATATATAAATAGAGTGTATACTATCGCTATTAACAATATTTTAAAAAATAATTCAAACCATGGTTTGACACTCCCCACGGCTAAAGTCGGGGGCTTTCTCGCCCAACGATTCCTGTAAAACCTATTACTATTTTTTCTCATTAATTTGTGTAAATACTCTTCATATACTTGATCTCAAAAAAAGTTTTATTTAAGTCATAAAAGATTCGAAGTGCAGAGAAAAAATACGATTATTTAAGTTTATACCATAGTATTAGACCACTTATCAGTCCCAATAATCCTCCCAAGTTAAAAAAGGCAAACATACCCATTAAACCAAAGATGGCTAACAGAGCCGCGTACCACTTGTTACCTGTCCAAACCCCGATAGCACTAAGAACCATAACAAATCCGTGAACCAAAACTATGATGCCAAAAGTGCTTATATCCCAGATAATCATTCCCACATAATAACCCCCCAAAGGACCAAGAGTTATTGATCCCAAAAAAGGAAGTAATGTGTACAAAAACGTAAGTAAATATTCCAAAAATGGTGGAAAAAGAATAGATAATCCCACAATCAGTATAATATTCCCCTTAATACTCATCCCTATTAACATTATTAAGAGTCCAACCAATACGGCATATAAACCGCCAATACACCCGAGTATGATAAAGGCCCTGGTTTGTTCTTGACTCATTAAAATCACATCTTAATTATAATCGGGTTAGTATTAACGGATTTAAAGAATAAAAAGAAAGAAAAAAATAATATAATTGGATCTATTTGAGATACACCTACTTCATTTCATACCAGAGTACGACGCCAGCGATGAAGGCTAATAAGCCTCCAAGGTTAAAGATTAGGAATCCGATGAATCCAATAATTGCCATCAGAATTGCTCCCCATTTGGCTCCGGTCCAAGCTCCATAAGCACCAATGAGTATCAGTATGCCATGAATTATGACCACATAACCAATTATCGATAATGCCGCAGCTCCCTGCAAACCTAAAATAGGTGCAACTGGACCAAGACTAAAAGCTGCCAAAGTTGGAGATATTAATGAGATCAATGTAAGGATTTCAGTCCAAAGGTCAGGAGCTAAAATCATTAGCATGTAGGCGTTGTTGATTGTGTTTGCTGCTCCGACTCCACCAATAGCGATAACTACACCGGATAGTATACCATAGAGTCCACCGATTATGCCTAAAACTGACCACGCTTTTGGTTCTGCCAAGATATTTTCCTCCTTATATTAGTTTTTATCCTCCATAAAAGGATTTTCTATAATAGCACAACAGTGCTATTATTCTCTAGGTCTTGAAGCTTGACTTATAAGCTTTATCGAAAGTCGATTAAGGGTATTCGACAATTGCTGAATTTAGGAATATGTAAAAATATATGTAAATATTTAAAATTTAAACAAATTTATGTAAAAATGTTTTTTCATTAAAGAAAATTCCTAATGACCAACAAAGGCAACTAAGAGATGTCTTATGAATAATATTCAATACAAATTATGCTAAATTATAATACTATTTCATCTATAACAGAATCCATAAATAACAACTGAAAATAAAAATGAGAATCAATAATGCAGCATCATCTAATACTAATATTTTTCAATTTAGTCTAAAATTAAGCTTAAAAATTATCAGAAAAAAAGATAGAAAAAATTTTTGAAACCAATTTGTTTGTGCTTTACATCTCGTGCCAGAGCACTAAGCCAACAATTAGTCCCATAGGATCCCGAAGTTCGGTACAAATGCTCCCATGAGTCCACAGATTATCATGAGGACTGCTCCCCAATTTCCCCCTTCCAGACCAAGATAACTCCGATAAGTATAATAATTCCATGAATAACACTAAATATACCCACAGGCATTATGGCACTCCTATTTATGAACAGAGTAATAACCGTTGTCCGAAACTTACCCATCTAGGACACTTCCAGATGGTGTTCGGTTC
>NZ_JBRAKS010000447.1:0-2756 GCF_052745115.1 Candidatus Jordarchaeum sp. | reverse complement strand
TACATAAGACAAACAACAACCAGAAAAACTACATACCTAAGACGGGGTCCCCTCATGCACATGAACCATTGAAAACCACCTCTATTATCAATTTTAAAAAACTTTATTTCAACTGAAACCTGTTTAAATATTTTTTCGGTCTAGTTGTGGATTCCATTTTGTGGTCTAGGAAAAGCGTTTTCAAACATTCATATATTTCTTTCCCAAAACCTGCTGTGCTATATTGCATAATTCTTATTTTTAATTTTTTATGCGTTTTACTGATTTTTTTACAATTTTACAATGTTAATTTGAAAAATTTTTAAAATACAATTAAATATTTTGAAAAAAGTAAAATTGTGCAACAGAGCACCAAAACCAAGAGAAATTAGAAAAACAGAAAATTAAAAACAATACAGAGAGAACCAAAAAACAGTATTTGAAAGTGTATTTTCCCTTTTTGTTTGTTTTTGGCTAATGGAGGTCTGCAGGTTTGCGGCGCTGCCTCTGAACCTTCGCTACGAATCTCGTGCTTCGCGGCTTTTTTTCCTTTTCCTTGGCTCTTACGCCCACTGGACAGGTTTTCTTCTGCTCCGCTTACGGTTTTGCTACTTCCATCCCTCTTAAGCTGGATATAATTCCTTGGCCGCGGGGGCGGTTTCCATTGCTGTTCGAAAAATTGAATCGAGATAGGTAACGTCAGCTTGTCGGGAGCCCCTGTGTGTATGGTCTAACTCATTTTTCGTAAATGGTTGTTGGTTAGACTGTGTAGATGTGAACCGTTGCCAACTCTAGCTCTGAATTTGTACATTGCCACCAGCCTACTGTCCTCTTATCGGGTAGCTGGTTGCAGTCATACGTTCACGTTGTATATCGGGCAGATACTTCTTATCCGTCATCTTGGATTATGTACACCGATCAGCAGTAGCCCGTCATGCACTTCAAGCCATAATCTGAAGTACAGTACTGAAGGTTGTCTCATTTCGAATCTGCCACCACATACTGTTGACACCTGCACTGCCAGCAGGGACGCTATTATTACTAGTACGTGGGCTACTATGCCTAGATGCTGACTTGCTGAGGTTTTCTCATGGTCAAAGCCACCTCTCTTAAGCAGCCTGAAGACTACCAAACTGTCAACAATATAAAGAGTGTTTCTAGATTAGCTGGTCCAAAAAGGACTCCAATCCCCGTTGAGGAATCTGTTTTTGCAATTAGAGGTTTACGAACCTTAGTTTTTTGAGAAAGTTTCATGTTGCTTGATTCGTTCTCTTATGTATTTTTTCTGTTCCTCGTAACTCATGTTCATGAACTCTTTACTCAATTTATCCCTAATCCCTCGCATCATTTTGACGGTGTCAAACTTCTTCTCCTTCTTCATAAATTATAACCTCCCATGGACTCCTTATTTCTAATAAGGGATATCCCATTTTTAAGTTTACTGCATTAAAGCCTCGGATTTTCACCAAGTTAACAATATGCTTGAAGTTCCAGCTTACTACTGCATCTACGCGGTTTATAGTGGCGATCGCTATATGCTCAGCGTCAACTAGTTTGCTCCTCCCCACAACTTTTTCAGAGATATAGTTCTGAGCAAGATTAACCGCCTCCTCCGTTAGTTCCACATATTTCGTGTTCTCCTCAGGTATCTCACTAAATACTTTCTGAACTTCTTCAGGCGCATCCTTCAATTCCAGAACTGTTAACTCAGATATTACTGCTATCATATCCCCTCGTTTAAATTTCTCAACAAGTTTCCTTGACGCCTCTTTAAACTCCTCATCCAGACATCCACCGATAACAGAAGTATCAATATAAACTCTTTGCTTCATTGACCTCACCAAACATATTATATCATATTATGCCAGATTTCTCTAAATTAAATGTGTTGCTAACGCTCAAGTGTTTATGTCTTGTGAGGCAAGATTCGAGTTGAAAATAGTGAGGTTAGATAAGCTACGTCAAGGTGTGATAAGGCAAAGAAAGGGGGTGACAAGTTACAGGTATGTTATTTTTAATAGGTTATATTTGTTAACCTAGCAAATATAAAAAATGAGATTTTTCAGGTTAATTTATTTCAACTGAAACCTGTTTAAATATTTTTTTGGTTAGTTGTGGATTCCATTTTGTGGTCTAGGAAAAGCGTTTTCAAACATTCATATTTTTCTTTCCCAAAAACCAAGAGAAATTAAAAAAACAGAAAGTTAAAAACAACACGGAAAAACCCAAAAAAGAACCAACTTAAAAAAAAGAGTGAGGGAGGATTAATGAAGCGGGGTTCTACTAGTCTATGTGACTGTAGTGTTTGAACCCGTCGCGCAGCCAGGTTATTACCACTTGGGCAAAAGCAGGTCCCACTCTTTCTATCGCTTTAGATTTAGGGATAAACTTTTGAACCAGCGAATTCGTTAAGTATTCGATGTCATCCAATTTGTTTTTATTCGCTTCAAAGAAGCCCCAAAAGCCTTCAAAAACCTTTTTTGCATCATCCAGTAAATTCTTTGCATCCGGTCCATCCCAGCAGCCATAGTGACCCAAACATGCCGAGTTGAAGCTCACCTTTTTTAGTTTATCCAGAGTTTTGTAATACTGCTCCTTATTAAACCACGGCGGATTATGGGAAGGTATAAACGTGGTAACATCAACCTTGTTTCCAATACTGTCTCCCAGAAAGATGTTCTTATTCGCCTTATCATACAGTGCTATGTGCCCCGGAGCATGCCCAGGAACCGCCATAACCTCCAGAGCCACACCTCCACCCAGATCAACCACATCAC
>NZ_JBRAKS010000446.1:0-2766 GCF_052745115.1 Candidatus Jordarchaeum sp. | reverse complement strand
ACTCCAGGCCGACCCCTTCAGATCAGTCAAGGTGATAGTTATAAATGAGTGATTAAATAAAATGGTCAACAACCATATGAATGGCAGTGAAAATTAAAATAGTTGGAAAGGCAATCACGAAGATTAATTTACTCAGGGGTTGTCCAATGAAAACTATCCCAACAAGTATCCCTACAAGAGCCACAATATCGAGTCTGTTAAGAAATTTTTTTGTAATGAGTTTCTTTTTTTCCATGATGGATTACCCCTGTTTAATCGCAAATTATTAGTATCTTACCCTCCTACCATCCTTTTTATTGAATATAAAAACTTCCTTCTTTGGAAAGTTAATATCTAAAAGATCGCCATATCCCCTGGCAACCTTTTCGTTTGTCAGAATCCTGATGTTAATACCAAGTAAATCAACATTAATAACTTTATTATATCCCTGATACTCAATATGAAGTATCTTTGCCGAAAAATTGAGGTTCTCCTTGCGCTTCCCAATACCAATACTTCTGGGCTTAATACCGATCTGTAACTCTTTTTCCCTTGTCTGTCTTTCTATTTTGTCCATTTCAGCACCGGTCAGCTCATAAACCGGGGTATTTTGTTTTAGAAATAATGTTTTACCCTCAAGAAAGCAATCAATGATGTTTATCGCAGGAGAGTTTATTAAAATCGCTACAATAACATTATCTGGGTCTTTTATGAGGTTGTCAGGCGTATCTATCTGATAAAGTACACCTTCATTAATAATACCAATCCTGTCTGCAATTGAAACCGCACTGTCATGGTCATGGGTTACATAAAATATTGTGCTTTGATATTTCTTATGAAGCTCTTTAAACTCAACCCTTAGCTCCTCTCTCAGTTTTAAGTCCAGATTCGAAAGGGGTTCATCAAATAGGTTTAGACTTGCCTGTCTTACAAGGGCTCTTGCAAGCGCCACCCTTTGTATCTCCCCCCCGCTAAGGGTGTTTGTACGCCGATCAAGAAGATGGTTTATATGGAGGTCTCTGGAATATGCATTTACCCTTCTATCAATCTCAGTATCATCAACCCGTGTGATCCTTGATCTTAATGCAAATGCAATATTATCATATACATTGTATATGGGAATAAGGTTGTAATTCTCAAAAACGAAAGCTACATCACGAAAAGCAGGTGGAACTTCTGTCACATCAATACCATTGAAATACACCTTACCATAGTCTGGTTTTAACAAACCAGCCGTAATCTTTAGTGTAGTAGTTTTTCCCGCCCCGGTTGGCCCTAATAAAACAAATATCTCTCCTTCATTAAGTTCAATACTTAGTTCTTTAAGTGCCTTCACTTCGCCATAACTTTTTGTAATATTATGAAGTTTTAACATGGCACGGAACCTTATCCTTCAAATCAGATTAAAATTTTGCCATTCTCCGGATCATACAATCTTACCTTTTCATCACTTGCGACCACATATCCCTCATAATCTGTGGGTTCTCCTTCCTCGATGCAACATTTATAAAGTTTGTCATCAATGTAGAAATTACCGTATAAAACCTGTTGGATTACTTCAATATTTACAAGTTTTACCGCAAAAAAATTACTCGTCTTATCAGGTTTATCACTAAAAAAGAGGTATTCTGGTCTAATGCCAAAAATTAAATTAGAAAGCTTGTAAGTTTTTAACTTTTTGGAAATCGAAACTGAAAAATGAACAGGGAGTACATCCTCACAAAAAACATCACCATTTGGCTTAATAAAGCAATTAAAAAAGTTCATCCCTGGGCTCCCTATAAAATATCCCGTGAAAAGATTCTGTGGCATTTCATAGAGACTTTCAGGTTCACCGGTTTCAATAATCTTTCCATCCCTCATGACCACAATTCGGTCTGCAAGCGTCATTGCTTCACGCTGGTCATGGGTGACATAAACAGTTGTTACATTTAAAGCCTTCTGAATTTTTAGAAATTCAAGCCTCATCTGCTCCCTGAACCTTTCATCAAGAGCACTTAAAGGTTCGTCCAGAAGGAGCACATGAGGATTTCTAACTATCGCCCTGGCTAGGGCAACCTTCTGCTTATCACCGTCGGGTAGCTCAGAGATTTTTCTATTTAATAATCCTTCAATCTTGAGTATGCTGGAAACCCATTTCACTTTTTTCTTAATCTCTGTCTTTGGCATCCCCTGAGCCCTTAGTGGGAACACTATATTTCTATATGCATTCAGATGAGGGTATAGGGCATAAAACTGAAAAACCATTGCGATATTCCTCTCTGCGGGGCCAAGATTATTCACCCTTCTTCCATCGAAGTAAATATTCCCCTCTGTAACGCCCTCAAGACCAGCAATACAGCGAAGAGTTGTTGTTTTTCCACACCCGGAAGGCCCTAGAAAAACAACAAACTCCCTATCCTTTACCGTAAAATTGATGTCATCAACAGCTTTGACATTTCCATAGTATTTTTTCAGATTTTCAAGTGTAATCCTTGCCATGAAAATCCTCACAGAGATGATATTACTTGCTTCTTTCTGATAGATAATTTAACAACTTGATCAATATAGAGCTTAAACCTATGATGATAATTAAAAGAATGAAAGCCCATGCCGAACCCTCACCAGTATAAAAGTATTGAAAAGCAGTTTTGTAAAGTGCAAAGGATACGGTCTGGGTAGCGTCTCCGGGACCTCCTCCAGTAAGTGTATAAATCAGGTCAAACTGTTTAATTGTGTCCATAAGTCGAAATAAAACTGCAAGGATTAATATTGGAGCTGAAAGAGGCAGAGTTATGTTAATAAATT
>NZ_JBRAKS010000445.1:0-2773 GCF_052745115.1 Candidatus Jordarchaeum sp. | reverse complement strand
TTTTTAACAGAAAGGTAAGCCGGAGTGTTTGATGGTAGCGTTAGAAGAGATTTCCCTTCTAGAACATACTCTTCAACGTTTTCATCGCGAGCGATTCTTCCTAAGAATTTAAACGGTAGAACTTTTCTGGCCTGATCTTCCAAGTTTTCTGGAAACCTAAAACCTCCAATAACGTAGAAGTTTTTAAAGTCTATTTTAACTTCCTTGGCTACGCGATAGGCCCGTTCAATGTGATCAAAGGACTTTTTAGAGGGGTCTATTACATCGAAGATATCATCTACCTTAGTGGTTATTCGTCTGTTAAGGTGTTCTAAACCAGCAGGAGAGTCTATTAGAACATATTTGTAGGTTTTTGTTAATTTTTCTAAGGCACCTTTTAAAGCAGCATCTGGAAGACAGTAACATCCCTCAATCCATTTCGTTCCAACTGCGATGAAATCGAAGTATTCACCTTCATACATTCCATGCGCCCATATTTTATTTTCAATGCGCTCGCTAGGTGGAACGCCGACAAGAGTCCCGCCTTCCTCTAGGAAGGTTTCAATAAGAAGTTCTGATATCCACTTTTTCCCCTTTTCATGTAGGTCCACGCCGACCATTTCGCCTAGATTTTGGTCAGGGTCCGAATCTACTAGCAGTAACGGTGTTTCTTCGTTTTCGATAAAGTATTTGGTCAGTAAAGCTACAAAACTTGTTTTCCCTGTTCCCCCACGCCCCATTATGACGAGAATTTTCATAGATTTCCCTCTTCACATTTTAAACTGAGTTATACAAGTTTTCCAATCATGAAGCCCTCATGTATCGCGTCAAAGATTTTCCTTGGCTTTAAAGCATCTCCAATAATGTATACTTCGCCGCCTGTTTTTACTTCTTTGGCAAGCTTGTTTGACGGCTTTAGTTCACGTGCCAAGACAATTTTATCGAAATAAAGCTTATTCGTCTCTTTACCCTGGGCTAAGATGATGTGGCTTTGTTTAATTTCCAGAATTCTAGCATTGGAGATGATGTTCACTCCTTGTTTTTGTAAACTCGAAAGCAGGTGCGTTGCATAGATGGGATCCATGTTTTCGGAAATGGTTTCGTATCGCTTAAGAACAGTAACATGATTTCTAAAGGATACGAGAAACAAAGCGGTTTCCAATCCTATTAATCCACCACCGATAACCACAACTTTTTCTCCTTCGATTTTCACTTCACCTTTAAGAACGTCCTTAAATGAGAATGCGTTTGCATTTTCTATTCCGTTAATTTGCGGTCTCTCCAGCTCTGAACCAGTAGCCATGATTACAGCATCCGGGTTAATGGTATCGATTTTTTGTTTATCTACAAGCTGTCCTAACTGCATGTGTACACCTAACATTGGGAGCGCATAAGCATAATATTCAACAATCCATTTTAGCTTTTCTTTCCCCGGAATGACCGCTGCTGTGTTTAATGTTCCTCCAATTTGCTTTTCTTTATCGAAAAGATGCACTTCATGTCCCCTTAAAGCCGCAACCCTTGCTGCTTCCATTCCAGCTGGTCCAGCGCCAATTACCATTACTTTCTTTTTATGCTTTGCTTCCTTTAAACCGACAAGCCTTTTGTCAAACCCAATCATGGGGTTAAAAGAGCAGCGAATAGGTAGATCTTTGTAGTGCCTTGCCATAACGCATTCGTTGCATGAAAAGCATCTTCTTATGGCCTTCTCCTTTCCATTAAAGGCTTTTTTGGGCCACTGTGGATCTGCAATTAATGCCCTCCCTAAAGCTATGAAGTCAGCTCTTCCTTCCTCCAGAATTTTCTCGGCGAACCATGGTTCTCGTATGACTCCTACGGCAATAACTGGAACATCTACTTCTTTTTTAACTTCCTCGGATAGGTATACTCGCCATCCTTGCGGATAGGGCATTGGTTCAAGGCGCTTTTCTAGGCAGTTACCCACTGTTACATGGATAGCGTCAGCTCCTGCTTCGGCAAGCTTCTTTGCAATTAGCTTTCCTTCTTCAATTCTGATTCCGCCATCCTCGAATTCTTCGACGCCTAATCTAACACTTACCGGGAAACTTTTTCCTGCATAATCTTTTATTCTTTCGATTATCATCTTTGGGAAGCGAATTCTTCCATCCAGAGTGCCACCAAAATAGTCATCCCTCTTATTATATAGTGGTGAAAGAAACTGATTTATCAGAAGCCCATGACCAGCTTGAATTTCAACCATGTCAAAGCCAGCTCTTTGCGCTCTTAACGCTGCTTTTCCAAAAATATCAACCAACTCTTCTATTTCCTTCCTAGTTAGAGTTTTTGGAATGACAGCCTCTGATTTAACTGGTATTGAGGATGGTGCAACAGGTTGAGTTTTGGTAAATCGGATGTCGGCGGCTCCTCCTGGATGTGCCAGTTCAATACCAACTCTTGCACCCATTCTGTGAATCGCGTGGGTTAGGTTATATAAACTAGGGATGAATTCATCCGAGTCAATCCTCGGTTGTGTTGTACCATGCCTCCCATGAGGAAAATGCACGCACGCGTTCTCTATTATTATAAGACCGACTCCACCTCTTGCAATTCTTGAATAATGATCAATAAGTTGTTGAGTAACTTCTCCGCCTACGTTAGCTAAGTTTGTGGAAATGGGAGCCATGACTATTCTGTTTTTAACTTTGAGGTCACCGAGAAAACCGGGTTCGAAAAGCTTTGGAAATTTATGTATGTTGTTCAAAGAAGGCTGATTTTTGCTTTGCACTTCAAAAATGGGGAGCATGTTTTATCCCTTTAATTGCAAACTCTAAGT
>NZ_JBRAKS010000444.1:0-2804 GCF_052745115.1 Candidatus Jordarchaeum sp. | reverse complement strand
CGGTGTCACCCCTCCACCTCAAGCACAAAAGGTTTTTCATGGATGTTGCATAATTCTTATTTTTTAATTTTTTATGGGATTTGATGAATTTTTTATAATTTTACATTGTTAATTTGAAAAATTTTCAAAATATAATCAAATTTTTTTGAAAAAGTAAAATTGTGCAACAGAGCATTGCACTCGATAACTTTATAAGAAGCAAACCTTTCTTAACAATAGTAAACCATTATCTTTTTTTAAAAATTTGGAAACGAATAAAAATTAGAAAAAAATAATCCTAATTACTATAATTAATTCAAATAATAATGGGGAAAACCTTGAGGAAAGAAAAAATACCTATTCAAGGAATGCATTGTGCAACCTGTGCGGGAACTATAGAGAAGGCTCTGTACGAATTAGAAGGTGTTTCTAAGGCAGATGTTAGTTTCGGCTCTGAAAGCGCCACTGTTACCTACGACGAAGATAAAGTGAAAATGAGTTCTATCATGAGTCAGATAAGCAGGGCGGGCTACGATGTTAAAAAAGAGAAAGTAAGGCTGAAAATCGCCGGAATGCACTGTGCGACCTGTGTACAGACCGTTGAGAAAGCACTACTAACGGTGGAGGGTGTAATTTCCGCTGAAGTTAGCCTAGGAACCGAAAGCGCTATTGTCACTTACACTTCCCCAGCAACAATCAGCGATATGAAAGGGGCGGTCAAAGAGGCAGGGTATCGAGTATTAGAAGAGTATTCAGAAGAGAGTGCTAAAAAAGAGCTTACCAGACAAAAACGCATTTTCATCTTCACTGTAGCGTTAACAATTCCCATTGTGATTGGAAGTATGGCAGGTATGCTTCCCTTCCAGGTTCCCGCTATTATGCAGAATCCCCTATTTCTATTCCTGCTCACAACACCAGTGCAATTTATTGGAGGATACCAGTACTATAGAGGCTCCTACTATGCCCTTAGAAATAAGACCGCCAATATGGATGTCTTAATAGCCATGGGTACTTCGGTAGCCTATTTCTACAGCGTGTTTGCTACTTTCATAGTTCCAGGACCATTATACTATGATACAGCGGCTATGATTTTATCGTTTATTTCTTTGGGAAAGCTTTTAGAAGCTATAGCTAAGGGCAGAACAAGTGAAGCGGTAAAAAAATTAGTGCAGCTGCAGGCCAAAACCGCTAATATTATTCGAAATGGAGAGGAAATAGAAATTCCCATAGAAGAAGTGGTTGTGGGAGATATCCTGATAGTTAGGCCGGGTGAAAAAATTCCCGTAGACGGATTAGTGAGGGAAGGCTATTCATCCGTTGATGAATCTATGATAACCGGAGAACCAATACCGGTTGAGAAAAAGAAAGGTGATTCCGTTATAGGCTCTACCATAAATAAGAATGGTTCACTACGGGTTGAGGCTCAGAAGGTTGGCAAAGATACTATGCTTTCACAAATAATTCGAATGGTGGAGGAGGCTCAAGGCTCAAAGGCACCCATTCAGAGTCTAGCAGATAGGGTGGCCTCAGTTTTCGTGCCAACAGTGGTTCTTATAGCTTTGGGAGCATTCTTTTACTGGTTAATTATCGGGCAAAGGGATCCTCTATTCTCTATGCTGATTCTAGTAGCGATTCTAGTTATCTCCTGTCCTTGTGCTCTGGGATTGGCTACCCCCACTGCCATAATGGTGGGTACGGGCAAAGGAGCAGAGGCAGGCATACTAATTAAAGGTGGAGAATCTCTAGAAAAGACGTATAAAATCGATACCGTAGTTCTGGATAAGACTGGTACCATTACTAAGGGTGAACCGGAGGTAACAGATTTAGTGGGTGATGTGCTGGAGATAGCAGCGGCTGCTGAAAAGAACTCTGAGCACCCATTAGCCGTAGCAATAATAAGAAAAGCCGAGGAAAAGGGTATTAAAATTCCTGAGGTAGAAGACTTCTACCAGTATCCTGGTAAAGGCGTGAAAGCAAGACTTAATGGAATGGAAATAATCGTGGGCAACAAGAAACTGGTTAAAGAGAAAAAACTAAAAAACAGTTTCGAAAAAGATTCCCAGAAACTGGAAGAAATGGGTAAAACAGTGCTCTTCGTCGCGGGAGACGGAGAAGTAAAAGGATTAATTGCCATAGCAGACACTCTAATGGAACACTCTATGGAAGCGGTTCAAGAAATGAAAAAAATGAACTTGGAAGTTGTTATGCTTACCGGCGATAATAAGAGAACCGCGCAAGCAATTGCGGATCAAGTTGGAATAGATCGGGTATTATCAGAAGTTCTGCCCGAAGACAAGGCTGAAGAAGTGAAAAAACTTCAGAAAAAAGGAAAAATTGTGGCTATGGTGGGTGACGGAATAAATGATGCTCCCGCTCTGGCACAGGCGGATGTGGGAATAGCCATTGGCTCAGGCACGGATGTGGCCATCGAAACCGGGGACATAGTCCTCATAAAACATGATTTAAGGGATATCCCCTCTGCAGTAAGGTTAAGTAGGAAAACGGTGAACAAGATAAAGCAAAACTTGTTCTGGGCTTTCATATATAACATTATAGCAATTCCCGTAGCGGCTGGACTCTTCTATCCAGTGCTATTACCACCAGCGCTGGCGGCAGCGGCAATGGCAATGAGTTCAGTCACCGTGGTCACAAACTCACTTTTACTCAAAAGATTCAACCCCAAAAAGGGCGAAAAGAAAAAAGAAAAAGGAGGAGAAAAAATGGCAAAAGCAATAGACCCCGTATGCAAAATGGAAGTAGACCCAAAAACAGCCAAATGGAAAAGCGAATATAAAGGTAAAACTTATTATTTCTGTGCTCCAGGC
>NZ_JBRAKS010000443.1:0-2804 GCF_052745115.1 Candidatus Jordarchaeum sp. | reverse complement strand
CGGGGAAACTTGTTGAGCAAAACACAAGCATATATTTCCCGTATACGGTAAAAAAGAATATTTAAACCACTAATTTTGGTAATTTATCCCTAATAATTTCTTCTGCTTCATTAACTACTCTATCCATAAGCTCCTCAACCGTGGGCAAGTCTGAAAATCTTCCTGCAACTTCACCGCCGAAAAACGCAGCCTTTTTCGGATCACCGAAATGTATCGCTTGAATAGATTTCAACTCGAAGTTCGCAACCTCAACGTCTGGGTGTCCCCTCTTCTCCATTTCAAAAAGTTCCACAGTCGCATCAGTTTTCAGATATCTAATTTTGCCAAAAACACCCCTAGCCACAATAGTATCTCTAACATCCCGGATATTCATAGTATACTGCTTATAGTAGTCGAGGAAGTCACTCTCCTTCGTCGCTATAAACCGGGTGCCCATCTGTACACCAACCGCCCCCAGAGCCAGAGCCGCAGCCAACCCCGCCCCATCACAGATACCTCCCGCAGCCACAACCGGGACCTTCACTGTTTTCACCACTTCGGGTATAAGCACCATGCTGTGAACTGGATCATGCGCCACATGGCCTCCGCCCTCATGGCCGCTGGCAATTACCAAATCTGCACCTGCTTTCTCTGCTTTCTTTGCATGGTAAGGTGAGGGACAGACGTGAAAGTGGAGTGCTCCAGACTCCTTTATGCTTTCTACGTGAGGTTCCGGGTTTCCTGCGGAGGTGATTATTACCTTCATTCTTTTGACCAGTTCCGAATCCTTTTCTCTCTCCTCGATTGCTGCTTGGATTAGTTCCTCACTCACCCCTCGAAACTCCACCGCCACCGGGACGTTTATTCCAAATATGCCTCCAGATTTTTGTGTTGCTTCTTTAACGTATTGGATAGCCTCCCTCATATTTTGACCCGGACTTTTTTTCGGGTCGTAGTCCATGAATTTTTGTCCACCCAACAGCTTACAAACACCCATACCAACGCCACTTATAATTCCGAGTCCTCCTGCATTAGCAACTGCTGCCGCAAGTTTGGTGGTTGAATAGGGCCCCATTCCAGCCTGGATTATGGGATATTTTATTCCGAGCATGTCCATTAGCTTGGTTTTAATCATTTTATTCAGCATCCCTTGTTTTAATTAAACTGAAAAATTTTGTAAATATTACGATATTTTTGGAAGCCATTTGATCCTTTTGATACTTAAGCTTTATTATGAGTTTAATTTTCAGCAAGTTGAGTGGTAAATAGAAGAATGAAACGTAGAAACAGCAATAGAAGGGAGTAGGAAGGGGGAGAAAAAAAAGGAGGCTAAAGAAAAAATAAACCCAACCCCCATATAAGGAAGGGAGGCTAGGTGAAGGGTATTCTAATATGGTGACAATTGTTTGTGTCCCTGCACCTTTTTTTAAAGGCCACGTTATTCAGAAAATTTCATCTTTTTTGAGCCATTCAGGGTACCATCTGAAGTAATCAATTGGTCTAACTTTTTCTAGTCCAGCGTAGGTAGCCTTTACCAGTCTTAGTATGCCCCGCTTATCCCGGTAAACATCGACCAACTTCCTTTCTTCCAGCGAGAGCAAGGCTTCGTCTAAACGTTCATCGTCCAGTCCAGTATCTTCCATAAGTTCTTCTCGGGACATATGCAATCCGGGATTCACGCGGTAATCTTCTGCGAGTGCAAGTAGGATGCTCTCTTCAATTGCTTCCGGATCCGTATTCCCAGCCTTTGCTGGTACCTCAAGCTCCGGAGGATTCTTAAAATAGGGTATTGGAATCCCAAGTTTCTCGTGAACGCGCCGCCTTGGAGGCTTTAGCATGTTCTTCATTATTCTGAATCCTTGACTTGAGATTAGACGTCTGAGCACGTCGTTTGTTCCTCCGCCGACTTCAAGCAGTTTTGCATCTCGTAGAAGAGCTTCCACTGGGTAATATTTTGTGAACCCGTCGCCGCCCATAACTTGCAGGGCGTCCTCAGCTATTCTGGTCGCGGTTTCGATTGCGTAGATTTTTGCGCTGTTTGCCTCGATTAGTGGCTCCATTCCTTGGTCGAGTAGAGAAGTTGCATAGTAGGTTAATAGTCGGGCAGTCTTGTATCCGATTATCATATCTGCTATTCGGTACTGATTGCTTTCAAACTCTATGGTGCGCTTGCCGAATTGGACTCTTCTCTGACTCATATAGTACGAATATCTTAGGGCTTCACGCATTCCCCCAACTAATCCAACAGCTATAAGGCATCTCTCAAGGTTAAGACCGCTAATCATACACATCCACCCCATACCTTCTCCGCCAATCACATTCTCATCAGGGACGAAAACATCTTTAAAGTTTAGTACACCATTTCGGACGGCGTCGAAAACCCCTAGGGCATTTATCCTCTCAACCGTGAAGCCAGGCAGTCCCTTTAGAACATAGAGTCCAGTAAGATGCTTGTAGGCCACCCTGCCACCGGGGTCGTCGCTGGTCTTCACATAGACGAAGTAGGCGTCAGCGATTCCACTGGTGCTAATGAACCTTTTTTTACCATTGATTAAGTATCCGCCGTCAACACGTGTTGCTGTGGTAGTGACACCTGCAGCATCGGAGCCCACGAAAGGCTCTGTGAGGCAGAGTGCGTTTATCTGCTCTCCCCTCGCGATTTTGGGAAGCCACCTTTCTTTTTGCTCCTCTGTTCCCAGTCTAACCAGCTGATGCGTCCCCCCCAAAGCAAGTAGTGCTGTATATCGTGGCGATGGTGCCAAGTCGGGCAAGCCGTTGTCCGAAACTTACCCATCTAGGACACTTCCAGATGGTGTTCGGTTCCT
>NZ_JBRAKS010000442.1:0-2821 GCF_052745115.1 Candidatus Jordarchaeum sp. | reverse complement strand
GAACCGAACACCATTTAGGCGGTGTCCTAAATGGGTAAGTTTCGGACAACGGTTCTAAAAGCATTATGGTGGTCTCAGTTTTATTCTTCTTTATGTTTGCTTGTTTGTGTAGCCTCAGTTCTCTGAATCCTTGGCGCTCCAAGTTCAACACATACCGGTTGCCTATTATATACTTTCAAATAGTTAAAAAAGTTAAGGAACTTAAAGTGTGGATACGAAGTTTACCATGTGTCACATCAAAAAAGTGGTCCACGGGGGTGGTTTGTTTGAGTTTACCCGAGAAGGATGTTGAGCTGTTTTACAAGCTCTACCACCCGTTACTGGTTTACGTTAACGTAAAGGAGAACATCGTGGAGAGCATAAATTCTCCAGAGGATATTAAAGAGTTACCCGACAAGAGAGAATTAGGTAAGATTAGAACGCATTTATATAATCATCTAGAGCTAATCGGCTCGTTTGTTGCGGAGAATCCCCTGAACTTCTCATCCACCGAGTTAAATATAATCAGTGGCTGGAAAAACTTTGTTAAAGGGGAATTCCTTGTTTTCCGCTACATGAAGAAGTACACCGTTTTTCTTAAAACAGATGGCCCGCCGAAAGCCTATGGGGTTCTCTCACTTTACACACCCTTTGAAGAGATGCTTGGGTCCAGTCTGCCAGTAATGGTTGACTGTGTGCTTCTACCTTTCAAAGACAAAATCGTGTATGACGGCATCGTTATTCCGTACAACATATTTTTTGGTGGAGGTATCCGCCGCAGCTTCAACCACGCTTATCAAGAGGCTAAGCACAGATTCGGAATCATAACCTCTCTCCCATTTATAGAGAAGGAAGAGAAGCAAAGCGACGCTGACAAGCTAAAATTCTACCTGAAAAGTGAAAGCAACCGAGAAAGATATTGGGAAGAAATAGATGAATTAATCAAGGACCCTAATCTTCTAACACTCTACCACCAGGAAATGGGAAAAATCCACGCCAAAACACTTGGAAAACGTTTACGCGAGGTCGGCTTGACCCAAGGATGGTTCGCTACGCTAGAGGGCGAAATCGTTGCAAGCGGAACAACAAGGGAAGAAGTTGAAAGAATTGCAAATGATATCGTTCCTGCCGAAAAAAGGAACTTTGTTTACATCTTTCAATTAAAGACGAAACAGTAATGTTTGCACCCCCTCAGTCTTAGCAGAAACAAAAATGTAGGAAACCTCTGTAGTGATACTTGGTTATCTGGTGATTTCTGGATTATTTCTTCCGAGTGTTCCCCCTTTCTTAATCCGTTTCTCTTGTGTCATCCATGTTACGGTGTTGAGGGTTATTTGTCTTACTCATTTTGGGTTGCATATTTTTTGCCTTTCTCTTTAGAGTTTTTCGACGCCTTCTCGGTGTGGTGCAGAGGGTGATGCTTGTGTGTGTCTTAAAGATACTCGACACAGTTTTCAAAATAGCGAGTTCAACGAATAAAAAGGCGCCGAAAACTTTTGGGAGGGGGGACATCATTAAAAAAGTTAAAAAATTTGGATGTGGTATAGTTTTGTGAACTTGGTTCGCTACGTATTACCAAAATTCAGCATCAGTCTGGATTCGGACACGCTTAGTTTGACTGAAGCCCCATGAGTAGAGGATGTTTGCTTTGAGTCTAGTTGAAAAGTACGTGAGGTATAGAGAAGCCAGTAAAAAATTATTTGACAAAATAATGAAACGCACTCTTAGTAAAAAAGCGCTCAATGAATCAGGAAAGTTGCTAGGCATTCTTCAGGGAGATACCTTTATATTTTTAAATGAGAATGATACAGATGTTTTGATGGATTTCGCGCTCAACGAGTATAAAAGTAACAACAAGAATGCCATCGAGATTTACAGAAAGAGGATTGGCGGAGAAAACAATGTGGAAAAAGAGATTCTAGACGCCCTACTTTCATCTTACACATCCCTATTCAAAGTTGTTTCTGTCTCGGCGTCGGAAAGCACACTAGTTTTAAATGACCTTTTGAACGAGAAAGAAAACATAAATATCATAGATATCAACTTTAGTAGAACTGCTGTTCCCAATTTACTAATATTTATTAGACTCATCCCATTTAAAGATTTTAACATGACCTCAGGCATATCCTTGGTTTTCCCCGCCAGTACCAAAGATTTTTTCCTAAAGAGGTATAAGAGACTAAGTGAAAGAGCCAAGTCAGACGTTAACCTCCCCATGAAGCGGTTCCTTTTCTTCTACAACTGGAATAAAACTAAAGGTTTCAGAGTAATGCATGCATAAAGAAAGACTTCCAAAGAGCGATAAGCTCAAAAAAGAAAAATAACCGTCTAGAAATGGAGGGCGAAAAAAATGAAGCGGTGTAAGGAGGATGTTGAACTATTCTACAAGCTCTACCACCCGTTACTGATTTACATTAATAAAAAGTATAACGTTGCGAGCGGTGTAGATTCGCCAGACGATTTTAAAGACCTAGAGGAAATATACGCGTTTAGGGAGAAGTTGTACGAGCACCCAGAGTTGATTGACTCGTTTATTAGGGAGAATCCTCATAAATTCTCACCCGATGAACTAGAGATAATCCGCGGCTGGAAAAACTTTGTTAAAGGGAAACTCATTGTTTTCCGCTATTTGGAGAAGTACACCATTTTTCTTAATACAGACGAGCCACCGAAGGCTTACGGTGTTCTTGCACTCAATTCCCCCCTCTAGGAAGTTCTCGGACCGTTGTCCGAAACTTACCCATCTAGGACACTTCCAGATGGTGTTCGGTTCCTGCTTCATAGGGAAGCACCTGCCCTTAAGGCATGAACCTCTCCGCTCTTGCAGGCGTTTTACATATGT
>NZ_JBRAKS010000441.1:0-2830 GCF_052745115.1 Candidatus Jordarchaeum sp. | reverse complement strand
AGGACATCCTACCAATTAACAGCAAGGGGTGACAAATGTCCCTAACTTCTACAGAATATTTTTTAAAAATTATAATAAAAACAGAACTAAAAATTTTAAATATTCACTAAATGAATTTTTAAATGCTTAAAAAAAGGAAACGGGGTCAATGAGTCATTCTGTAGGCTGTCTCTTCAAACCTCCTCTGGTGGTGGAAACCCCAGTTCTTCCATGTGATCGAATCCCGTCTTGTAATTACCCATAAGTTTCCTTATCTCCTCTTCGATTTCTCCAACTCTTCTTATCGGATCAAAAGTTTCGGTATGGTTTTTTACTTCAACCAGACAATCTGACACTGCATCCACCTCGCTCCCGATCAATCGTTTGACTTCGTCACATAGTCGAATCAATCCGTCTACAATAATATGGACTTCTTCCTGCTTTAAGGTGCCTTTTAAATCTTCTAGGGCGATTGAAAGTCTTTCGCATTTATGTAATCTTTCTGCCAGATACCTGTTCCTATAGTTTTCACACCAAACTCTGAAGTCTATGGAACTCAGCTTCTTTATCTCTGATGGTGAGAGATAAACGGTTTGAGGACCAAACTCGTTGATCTCAAAACGCTTCCATTCTAGAAAGGCTTTAACCACAAATTCCCACATCTCCATAGTTACCGACATAAAATCCCTCACGCATATACTCGCTTAATATTATCTTGAGAGTTCAATTTCAATTATTCTGTCAAGAAGCTCATCTCTTTCCTCTGCCGGTAAAAACTCTAAACGTCTAATACCTAAGGGGTCGATTTCCTCTCTAATTACCCTGATTTGCTCCTTAGTCGGAGGCTCTGTTATAGGCACATCCTCCGGTATAATTAATTCGAAGCCCGTTTTTTCTTGGATCTCTTCTTTTGATACTCCCGGATGCAGGGAAATAACTCTCATTCGTTTGGTTTTTTCATCAAAACCCAGCACAGCCAAGTCCGTAATAATATGGTACGGTCCTTTTCCCGGAAAACCCATTTCTTCTCTTGTGACTTTCCCGTCTAGGAATCCCACCCCGCTGATAAAATCGATTTTGGGGACAAAGGTTCTTTTATCGTGGCGAGGAACATAGAGTAAAATCTTCTTATAGGTGATTGAAACTTCAGGTATTCCCGCGGCTCCCGGAAGACGAACCTTGGGAGAGCGCCAATCACCAATGCAGGTATTATTGAAGTTTCCATAGGCATCTATCTGGGCTGGTCTAAAATACTCTATAGTTACTCTCCCCGAGGGTAAGTGTTCCATGGTAACCTCGCCGCTGTGTTGGAAGCGTATGGCCCAAGTACTAACATACTGCTCGAAAAATAGTAATGAAACTGGGTGTGTCTCAAGAACATAAGTGTTACCCATATGAAACATTGGTGTGCAGTTAGGGGCGTGAGTTTTTTTAGCCAATAGGTAAGCATTCGTTACAAGTGGAGTAGCTATTCCCTGAGCCATTACATCGTAATCCTTTATTTCTTTCGCCATACAAACAACAACCATCTCATCCGGGGTGAAATCTTCCGAATACATTTTACTCACTCCTAAAGAAGTATTTTTGATAGTTTTGAAGCCCCCACCCTGTCGAGGTACTCTTCATGAGTTTTTGATTGGTAAACATATTCCTCAAGATACTCGGAGAAACCTTTTTGATCCTTTGATAATTCTAAATATTTCCTGATCTGGTTAGCATCATAGGTGTAATATGGAAAACACGAGGTGGGATGAGCTCCGAAAGGTGTACGAACCACTGCATCCACCATAAAATGAGGAATATTCGCTCTGCCCGGAGCTCGAATAATTTCTTCAGTTTCCACTATTTTTTCAGCGGAAATGATTACTTTTCCACTGGCTTTGGCTAGATCCTCATCCAGCCAAACCGCACCATCAATGTGAGCGTTACCAATTCGGTCTGCCATGGATACGTGAATGATTGAAACATCCGGCTTTATGGGTGGCATAGCAACCAGTTTCTCGCCGGAAAGTGGGCAGGTGTACTCTTTAAGGTCTTTTCTCACTTTCATAACGTCGGTGCATCTGATTCCTCTGGTTGGTAGATGTGGAACCTGGAGTAAAGTAGCTTTCAGACCCAATACAATGGTAACTTCTGTTTCCTCAATTATTTCAAGCTCTCCATTCTCAGAGGCTCTACGATAGTTTGGAGCCAGCCCAAAAATTTCAAAACCCACATAACAGCTCCTAATCTGCGAAGCACAGTGTGATCCTATGAGAAGATCTGTAGGTAATCCTGCGATAAAAGTCAAAACTCCTAAATCCCTAATTCCTTGACGGATAATTTCTCTAGTTAGAACCATCGGACGGCGGTAAAGGCTCATGCCGCCAATACCAAGGAGATCACCGTTATTAATTAAACTCACAGCCTCACTCAGTGACACGAGTTTATCAGACAAGTTATTTCCTCCTGAACAAAAAGATAAACATAGTGGACAACATCTAACTTCAAGTAACTTAAATGTTTTTTCACACAGTATTTTTCAATCCAAGCTTTATAAACTTCAATCTAAAATCTAAAATATTTTTAGAAATCATCAAATTATTTTGCTCACTCAGTAAGAATATGGTTTCTATGAACATTTAATTCACAGGAAAAATTAGAAAATAAGTTTTTACCAAAAAAGGGGAAAAAGACAGCTTTAATATTTTAGTATTTAAGTCATTGACACTTCCCGCGACTAAAGTCGGGGGATTCTTGCTTCTGGCTCAACGCCTTCGAAGCAATGTGTGTGCCACCACCCAGTTAGCACGCCCTTCCAAGCAGTATTTCCGAATTGTTAATTTTATTTTTATTTGAATTTGGTTTTGTT
>NZ_JBRAKS010000440.1:0-2844 GCF_052745115.1 Candidatus Jordarchaeum sp. | reverse complement strand
TACAACCCTTGCAAAAACCGTTCTCCAGCTACGGAGATTGAAAGTTTTTTATTAATAAATCATACTGAGTGTAGGGATGGAAATTCTTTTTAAATAAAATATATACGCGTATCAAGATTTATAAATGTAAAAATGTTTCTTTCATAAGGGTTCAATAAAGATATTCTATTTGAATCATAAAAATTAGGAAATTTTGGAAAGGAGAATAGTTTATTATGAAAGCGGCATTGTTTCAAGGGCCTAGCGCTAAACCTATGTTCACGGTTGAAGATGTAGAAAGGCCCAAGCCAAAAGCTAATGAGGTGTTAGTTGAGGTTGAGGCCTCAGCATTGTGTGGAACGGATTTACACATTTTGGACGGAACCCTGCTCAGCAAGGCGTATAAGCAACCGCCATTAATCGTGGGTCACGAGTGGGCGGGAACGGTTGTTGAGGTTGGTGATTCTGCGAATAAATTTAAAGTGGGTGACCGTGTTTTCAGTTCTCCAAATTTTTCTTGTGGGGTTTGTACGTTCTGCCTGCGAGGGAGACCTAATCTATGCGACAGAAGAGGAGTTTTCGGTTTAAACGCCCCGGGGAGCAACGCGGAGTACATAGCAGCACCTCAAGAATCGCTTTACTTTCTTCCAGACGGGATAAGCTTCAAGGTGGGTTCCCTGATTGGCGATACTCTTGGAACCGCTTACCACGCGATTATACGGGTGCAAGTGCAGCCAGGTGATGTGGTGGCGCTTTGGGGTTTGGGACCAGTAGGCATGACTATTGCACAAATGGCTAAGATTGTAGGAGCCTCAAAATTAATAGTAGTTGATGTGGTTCCTTCGAGGCTGGAAGAGATTAGTAAATTGGGTGTAGCCGATTTTACGATAAATGGAAAGGAAAAGGATGCTGTTGAGGAAATAAAAAAGTTGACCGATGGTATGGGTGCAGATATCACCATTGAGGTTACTGGGGTTAATTTGGCTCTGGGACAAGCCTTTGACGCGTTGCGCAAGGGAGGTAAGCTGTTACTAGTGGGGACACACTCTAAAAACTATGATCTCTGGTCTCTTGCCGTAATGTACAGAGAAATGACAATTATTGGTACATTTGCTCATGTTCCGACCGAGGCAGAACAATTCGTAAATCTTGTTGAGTCTGGGAGAATCAAATTAGAAGCTTTAATTAGCCACGAATTTAGTTTAGACCAGGTAAACAAGGCATTTGAGCTTTTCATAGCGAGGAAAACTAATAAAGTAATTCTGTATCCTAAAAAGTAGGTGTTCAATTTTAGTATATACCATACTCATTAAATGAAACGAATTATTCTTATGGTCATATTATTTATTTTTTTAAAACGTTAGGATGAGACTTGATTAACTTTTTCTTATAAACTGGTTTTTGCTGCAAGTCTATTAGATAGAATTAATCCTAGAGAGCCGGATAATGTGCCTAGAATCAGAAAAATTAAGATACCTATCCAGTCAAAATTAAACCCTATTCTAATAGCCTCATTTTGAAGGAATATGCTGAAAACTGAAACACTAAACCCGATTAGTAAACTGTCTGGAAACAGTTTTTTCTCGCCGCTCCATGAAAAGTATAATAATGCTGCTATTGAACCGGTGACGAATGTGGATGCTATTGCATATGTGATATCAAGATTATGATAATATCCATAAAGTGTAATTTGGGAATAATCAGCTCCCGTAATTTTTGAAATGAGGTATGGCCGTAAACCGGCAAACAAAGCCAATAAAAAAAGGCTAAAACCAGCGGACACAAAAACAAATGTTAATCCCCTTTTAGGTGAAAAATCCTCCTCATACTCGATCTCTTCTTCTTTTTTCTCAGACTCACTATCTTTAGAATCTGGCTTACCAACGGTTTCGGGCTCACCTTTTTTTCCGGTCAATCTTAATCCGTCCTACGAGTATAATATTTTTAGGATTCAGTATTTTATGGATGTTAAAAAGCTTACCTATTAAATCAAAATCACTAATAATATAGTTTTATTGGTACTGTTTCAGACTTTCATAATTCATCATAATTCAGATAACCCCTAATCAGGAAGCTAGTGATGATTTAAAAATGATATTTATTAATTGGAATTTTCAGTAGAAACCTCATTTGCTCTATAAAAAAGTCTTCTTTCCACTTAAAAAATAGATAAGCCAACTTAAATAGTATAGTATAAATGTGGCTTCCTAGAGCTAAAGACTGATTATTTTTTATTTAATATAAAGTTCTAAACGAAGATGTACTCTGATTTTTTATCAGACTCTAAGCTTTTCAATGCAGATTTTTGAGCCGCTTTCCCTAGACTCAAGTAAATGGGACACACTAGAGCAGGAGTTTTTGTATTGACTAAATGGTGAATGGGGAATGTACTGATTATGTACTGGTAGTTCTGAAATCTATTTTGCTTTGCTAAGTTTCTCCTTCTTCTGCGTAGAATTCGAGCGCTTGTCTTCTTAGTTCTTCTCGTTCATCCTCGTCTATTTCATATTTCTTCTCAAGATCTTCTTCGACTACTATCGTTTTGTCTTTTGGCGTGTGTGGAATTTTCACTACTATGCGATACTTTTTATTATCGGTTGTTTCCGTTTTGTAGCCACATTTCCTACAAATTAGTTGGCTTTTTCCGTTTTCTTTTTTAGGCATTAAGAGTGTTCCATCTTTTGGACAGAATGACACCGTTTCCACCTTTTTTTGTGTGTTACTCCTACTTATTTTTTTATCCGCTTTATAACGCCACTTACCTATATTTAAATCGTTCTAAGCCATAAAAAATAAAAAAAAATAGATTTTAACCCATGATTTTTCACATGTTCGTATTAAAAAAGCATAAATTATCAAATATAT
>NZ_JBRAKS010000439.1:0-2851 GCF_052745115.1 Candidatus Jordarchaeum sp. | reverse complement strand
CAAATCTTTAACTCTAAATTCTACCCCGAGACACATAATTATTGACAAGTCTCTAGACCATCTTCGTAACACCAGACTCCTTGTAAGAAAGATAATAGGCAGGCCCATGCTTCTCACCCCGCTCACAACGACACCCCTTCTTGCCACATCTTCGATAAAGAGCTACCAGAGACCCCTGAAGCATCCCTGAACAACCCTGGATATCTCTTAGCAACCTCTCTTTCTGTTTAATTAGAGATCTTATATTGAATTTTTTTAATACAATTCAGATTAAAAGTCAACTATTTTTCCATAAATTGTGGTTACTATTTTAAAATAGATTATCGTGAGACAAAGGAATGGACAATTATTTTCCTGATGCTATTGGAGTTTTAGACATCTGGCATTTAGAGAGGGAGTTTAAGATGGTATTTGGTGCTTCTGGGATGGATACCTATTGGCAAGAACCGCGAAAGGAATTTTTCCGATATGCTACCTGAACTCATCACGGAAAAAAAGATGCTTACCATTATTAGTAATTTCATTGATAATGATACATTATTTTCGTATAATATACAACAAAAGGTCGATATTATACAAACAATTCGTATAAAAACGAGTTGTATGAAATGCCAAAAAGGAGGGTTAAAAAATGTTAATAGGTCAGCCCACCATAATGGATCTAGTCGATGAGATAAAAAATAGAAACATTCTTTTGCCTATGATACAGAGACCTTTTGTTTGGCTAAGAGATGAGGAGCGTATAACTAAATTATTTGATTCGGTAGTTAAAAAATTTCCAATAGGTATAGTTTTGCTTTACCAAAAACCTTACCAAAAATCCAAAGAGGCATCTCAAATTTTTGGAAGAACCTTTTTTGACCGAATAGACGAAAATACGAAATTCGAAGAATATGACACCGAGGTTAAAGATGGACAAATTGTGGTTCTTGATGGACATCAGAGACTACAATCTCTATACCTTGGAGTCATTGATGGGCCTCTTTATGGAAAGCGCCTCTACCATAATGTGTTCTTTTTCAGAAAAGAAAGACCAATATCTGATGATAGCTTTAAGTTCTTCAAAAGTGACGAAAAGGTAATTTATGATGAAGATGATGAATCATTGTATCTTCGTTTTGCTGAGGTTATAGGTATAGCGAAAAGAATATCAAAAGTTTCTCCACATAAGAAGGAGCAGGAGAAAAAAACAATACTCAAAGAATTAAAGGAGCTTATTGGTCCTTTTAGATTCTTTCCAGACGAGGATTATAGCTACATTTACGGCTATCTATCAGAAACTATCTCTAATTCGTTATTTTTTAAACCCGACCCACATATATTCCACTACGAACTTATAACAGGGAAAGATTTTGATGACGATGTTTTAGAGATTTTTGTAAGGTTTAATCAAGGCGGCCTTCCCTTAACCAAATCTGATTTAATATTTTCAACTCTTAAATTACAATGGAAAGATGGTGGGGTGAAATTTGAGAATTTAGCAGAAGAAAGCGGGATAGACAAAGACTTGCTACTTAAGACTCTAATAGTGGTTTCTGGACTCCCGGCGGATACAAAAATTCAAAAAGTAAGAGGAAAAATAGAATGTTTAAAAAATAACTATGACGAGTTTGAGGAAGTTATAAAGCAATTCCATGATAAAGTTAGAAAAATCACCGACCAGTATGATCGCATTTACAAAAATATAACTTTATAATACCTGTTGTCTACTACTTTTACAAAAATCGGAAGAAACTAGAGGAAATAGAAGATTTATCTATGCGACCAAGTGTTCTCGAGTATATGCTTATCATAGTTTACAACAGCAATTTGCGTTCGGATAGTCGTTTGAAGGAGATTGTAAGGATAATCGATGCCGAAAAAACAGACGAATTTCCGTTAGAGGACATCAAAAAATATTTGGAGCATACTGGTACTAAAACATCAATAGATGAGGTATCGCTCAATTCAGACCCTATACTCACATTCAGCTTGTTGCAGAGGAACAATTGGAGGCCATGGTATGACAAGAATAAACTCCACATAGACCATATCTTTCCAATAAGCAAAAAGGAAGAAATACCAGAGACTTTGAGACCCCTTGTGGATTCCATATTTAACAAGTATGTCGTATTCGCAGGGGAAAACATCCGAAAAGGCGACACTTTGCCGGATGAATACTTTACAGGAGAAAGAGAGAAACTTATAGATCAGTATATACTACCTAAAGAATATCTATCTAAGAAAGATTTTGAAAAAATGATCGAATGGAGAAAGCAGAAAATAAAAGAGCTATTCAATGAGAGACTGAATTTGAAGCATATCAAAATATGAAAAATGCACATCGCCTAACACAGCATATACGCATCGGCATCGCTTTACCCTTTGGGACATTGCTCCCTTCGGTCGCAACGTCGTATATGCTGGGAACGTTAGGCGAAACGGTGGCTTTAAGTAAATTAAATCCATTAGAGATAACAAGATGAAAACAAAACATAAAATAATCATTGGCGATTCAAGGAGTATGAAAGAAGTTCCTGATGAATCAGTCCATCTTATCATTACATCTCCACCTTACTGGCAACTGAAGGATTATGGAAATGGGAAGCAGATAGGGTTCAATGAAACTTACAAGGAGTATATAAATAACCTTAATTTAGTGTGGAATGAGTGCCACAGGATTTTACATAAAGGTTGTCGTTTATGCATTAACATCGGCGACCAATTCGCTCGTTCCGTTTATTATGGAAGATATAAGGTTATTCCGATAAGAACAGAAATCATCAAGTTTTGTGAAAGCACAGGTTTTGATTATATGGGGGCAATTATTTGGCAAAAAGTCACTACTTGTCATACCACAGGTGGAGCGACA
>NZ_JBRAKS010000438.1:0-2864 GCF_052745115.1 Candidatus Jordarchaeum sp. | reverse complement strand
GGAACCGAACACCATCTGGAAGTGTCCTAGATGGGTAAGTTTCGGACAACGGTAAAAACAGTGGAGGGACTCGTCGGGGGGAGGAGTTTCTACCTTTCTTTTGACACTAGGTCTACTTTACTACTTTAGTGGGTTTTATCCCATTACCTCACTATTGGTGGCTGTAATTTTTGTTATTCTTGATTATCTAACACCACCAATCGATGATAATTTGTTAAATCCTTTCAGCGTTGCAATTGTTTCAACATTTTCCAGATTGATATTAACCCTCTAGTTTAATTTAGCAACCCCTTGCCTGTTTAAATATGGAATATTTTACCATTGCAATATTTCTCTGTTCTCCGTATAGAGTAATCGCACTGCCTTCCTGTCATTAGTTGTGCAGCGGCGGTGTAGCATATAAGATTAGCGCATTCTCTCTTACCTGAAATTCTAGAGATTCCTTCTTTCTCGAATGCCTCGCATGAGTCTGTGAATGGACATTCTTCAATTATTATTGACACTGTATCATCAGAATTTTCCATGAACTGTAATTTTGCCGCCATGTTTATTGACTGGGCAAACTCTTGAGCACTTTCCAAGGCTTCAATTGGTGAACGAGAGCTGTTAAGTAGACCTGATGGTTGCATTAACTGTTTAAGAGCATTTATTCCCGATCTTTTCCAAGCCGCACCAGTTGATCCCTCAATTTTGCTATCTGCTTTAGCATTACCGTATACAAGGGCGCAGTATCCCCTAGGATACCGATCCAAATTCCCTAAAATATAATTTACAATGTCATTAAGGGTTTCAATTCCATTGGGAGGTGATTCTCCGAGCTTTTCGGCTTCAAATTCCCTAGCATATTCTATGAGCAATTTAAGATAGCTTGGTCCAAAAACCTTACCTACATCCTCAAATGATTGTTTTAGGAAGAAAACAGCTATATTCGCATCTATCATGGACACCGCTTTCACCCTACATAAATATATAATAGTTATTATATATAAAAGTGAGTTGCAAAAATGGATTAAAAGAAACCAAGAAATTCAATTCCATAAACTTTGTTTATATTTTCGATAAGGTTTTTTAATTAGTCTTGTGAAAAACTTTTGGGAAAGGAGGAGAAAAAACCTTTATTCCAAATACATGTTTATCAAAAAGCAAAGAAATGTTCCTATAAATGGAGGTTGTTAAATTGAGCAGTGAAAAAGCGGAGAAGCTTTTACCACAGTTTCAGGATGAGAATTACAAAGTGCGCCGCAAAGCATTACGCGAATCTGCTAAATACGCTAATAAGGGTGAATTTAATCAAAAAATTCTAAGATTTTTAGTTAAATTTTTGAGCGATAATGAAAATGAAGCTAGAGCCATGGCTGCTTGGACTATAGCCAAATATGCTCAAAACAAACTATACAATCCAAATGCTACCGGTTATCTAGTGAAAATGTTAAAAGAGGAGGATAAAGACGTTATCACCAATGCTACTTTTGCTCTAGCCGAATACACTAAAGGTAACATTTTGGATAAAAAAGATATAGGTAAGGATATTCTACTAAAACTGCTTGAGAGCAAGTTTGAGAAGGTTAGGGCAAACGCAGCCCTAATAATCGGCTTCCTTGCAGAAAAAAACTTTGTAGTTAGAGAAGCCTTTGAAACTCTGGTTAGCATGTTAAATGATAATGATGAAAATATCCGTAGAAACGCCTCATACGCCATTTTAAATTTCGCAGAGCAAGGCGTAGTAGATCCAAAAATATTAGATAAACTAGTTAAGGGGCTCCAAGATAAACAGTCCGGGGTCAGAGTGAACACCGCAGCGGCGTTAGGGGTTTATGCAGATAAAGGATACCTAGATGAGAGGGCAATGGAGCAACTAGTCAGACTCCTAAATGACCGAGAAGAGTATGTACGGGAAAACGTAGCCGAAACCTTAGTCGTTTACACAAATAAGAATTTCACCGATGAAAAAGCTCTTAAAAACTTTGTTAAACTGTTAAAAGACAAAAATATGAATACCAGACAAGCCACCGCCAGACTCCTAGCACTCTACGCAAAAAAGAATATTATGGATAAAAAGGCCATAAAACCTTTAACAGAGGCACTAAAAGACGAAACAATAGCAAACGACGCTCGACTAACACTCAAACGTTACAAGGAAGCTGGACTTGTAAATCAATAAAATATTTGTAAAAAAGCAAAATTGCAGATGATAAGAATATTAGGTGTAGTTAAATAAGGAATTAGAGATTCTAAATCAAATCCATTCGGATTAGTCTTTCCTTACAGTTTGGACTGTAATCCTTCAACTTGTCACTCTAATATGTAGTCTCTGTGACTCAGAACACCGCCGTAGAGATTCTCGACAGAATCTTCTCCGGTAAGAATGTCTGAGTATATACAGCGTGAAATATTAATGCCATACCACAGAGAGGGCAGAAGTTGACCCCCACCGTAACCTCGCGGCTGAAGTACAGGCACTATGATTCTATAGAAGTGGGTGTACTTCAAGACACGAGATTTACCTCCCCCTCGTTAACTTCTGCATCTCTCTTTGTTCCAAATCCCAGTCCGCAACTCCCAGAGTTACGACTATAGTTAAATCCATCATATAGATAATGGGATTTGAGCTGCTTGGAGTAAGCATAAATTGTGCTTGAATTATTCCATTAACAATAATAAGATTTTTAAGATTATTTTTTGAATTCTGGGAAAAGATGTAAACGGGTATAAATATTGGTTCTAAAAGGAGGAAAACCGGTATCAATACTAATAATAGGGATTTTTGTTTATAAAAACGGTTTTTTAGGCTTAATTTTCTCATTCATGATTGTAGAAATCATAGACATTTGTCACCCCCCTCTTTAAATTTCTTTTCCGAGTTT
>NZ_JBRAKS010000437.1:0-2875 GCF_052745115.1 Candidatus Jordarchaeum sp. | reverse complement strand
AAGTCCAAGAATGGTATTATTTATCATTAAATCTTTCTACTGTTGTGAACCCTCCTGTATGGCTAGCCCTGACAGTGGTCTTTTTACTATTTTTCTCAATTTCAATAGTATTAACTCTCCTTCTCAATTTACCATGGTACTTTCACTACGATTACCTTTGGGGGTGGTATCCTCCCATTCCACCCAACTGGGGAATGGCCTATTATATCCCGCTTTTCACTTCGGGGGGCATCGGTACAGGGATGATTCTACTAACTATAGGTTTTATCATACTGTTTAGTGCTCTTAGAGCTCTGGGAATATCTAGAGCCTTTGGCAAGGAGATTTACGAAACCAAAGAAAAAAGCACCCTAATAAAAACCGGAATCTACGCTTATACCCGAAACCCTTTATATGTAGGAGCAACAATAATGTTTTTTGGATGGGTCTTCGTAGCCCTATTTACTTTTCTCTTCATTGTTACTATAATGTTTATGATTCTTTTCTACTTCGTAGCAAAGTTGGAAGAAAAAGAGTTAGAAGAAAGATTCGGAAAGGAATACACAGATTACAAAGAGTCAGTCCCATTATTCATACCCTACCCTAAAAAAAGATTCAGAAGAAAAAAGAAATGAAAATATTTCGAATTATTTTGTTTAAAAACGGGGAGATATTCTTACAAAAAGATACGATTGTAGTCGGAAAGGCACCTAGATGGCAAGCAAAGAAATATTCGTAAAAAAAAGGTTTTGAAGTTGTTGACACAGCTCCACCGGATTTTGAATTACTTGTAAAAAAATTCAATAAAAACGCACCAACTTCGAAATTTAAAGGAAACTGGGAAAGAAGCTCAGTCAATATGGCAAAGGTTTAACAATATTTCGATAAGACCAGTGTCCAGCCCTAGCAAATGCTGTCAAAGAAATAAGCGAGATCGCGGAGAAGGATTACGGCATTAAACCAAAAATAATCGAATTAAAGAGTTGCAAGGATGCACAAAACAGCCCATGCGCCTTTGGTACCTTCTGTATAGTGTATAACGGAGAAATCGTAGCTGAAACCCCTATCAGCAATAAAAGGTTCACCAATATTATGAATAAAGAATTGAAAAAGGTATAATCTGATATCAAAGAGTTTTGGGCATGGAGAACCTCTACATTTATCTAAGCATGGAGGTTGAAAATCTTCAAGTGATGCCACTTTCCTTCAAAGGCTAGAGGAACCAATTTTTCAGCATTGCTACTCTGTGTCACTTTCACTTGTGTCACCGCATATTTTATTTTGGTGCTTTATTGCTGATGGCAACTATAGCGTCTACTATTTGTTGTAGGACTTCACGAGGAAAACTATGTCCCATTCTATCCAAAATCAATAATTCTGCTCCAGGTATCGTTGATGAAATTTCTTTACATGCCTCAATAGAGTTAAAAGGATCTTCCCTTCCATGAATAACAATAGTAGGCGCTTGTATTGTAGAGATTCTAGGCTGAATATTACCAGGTACAGCCATTGCCGCTAATTGGCGTACTATTCCTTCAGGGTAATAATTTCGATCATACTCTTTTGCTCTATACTCTTCCCAGATCCTCATCAAAATCAAATGAACCATAAACAAGCCTATCCCGCTTGATCATTTCTTCAATATATGCCTCGCGCTCCGAAGGAACAGGTGCAAAGAATTGAGCCATGATTTCTGGCTTCGCTTGTGGTAAAGTAGGATTTCCAGTCGTGCTCATAATTATCGTGAGAGATAGCACTCGAGAGGGATGTCTATACGCTAAAATTTGTGCAATCATACCACCCATAGAAGCGCCGCAGATGTGTGCTCTATCTATATTTAGAGCGTCCAAGACACCAATAGCATCATCCGTCATGTCCTCTAAAGTATAGGGAACTTCAGGTATTTCTCCCCGAGCATAGGCAGCATTAATCTCCGCAAGGTTTGGCATCCCCGCGTCTTTAAATTTTGTTGACAAGCCTACATCTCTATTATCAAATCTGATAACGAAAAAGCCATGATTCACGAGACTTCCGCAAAACGTATCCGACCAAGCAAGTAACTGGCTACCCAAACCCGCGATTAACAATAAGGGTTTCGAATTTGGGTTCCCAATTGTTTCATATTCAATTTCTATTTGATTTGCATTCGCTTTCGGCACTAAACATAATCCTCATTTTTATTAATAAACAGTTAGCATATGTTATTCAATAATAAAAATATTTTTGACATAAGCAATACCCTGAAGAGAGGCATTGCCTCCACTAAAGTTTCTGCATCTTTAGAGGTCTTCGTAAGAAATATTTCTAAAACTTAAATCATTGCCCACTTTGATTGCTCAATAATTAATCTTAGAAAACCCTAAAAAGACAGTCATGTCATAATAAGCGACTTTTACGAGTGAAGACCAGAAAACGACCTGAAAAAAGCGTTAAGCCGCATCTTAGAAGGAAGAACCAAAATCCTCGGCATCGCTGCTCTAGGTTCAGATGCCCAACCATACTACAATAAAAAAATACCTAAGAAACTGACCAAAATAGGAATAGATGTTATCGCCTCAACTCCAGAAAGCTTGCCAGAAATCATTGCCAAACTTATGAAATCCTAAAAATCTAATATTCTATTTTTCCCATTTCGATTAAAAATATTAAACATACCAATATTACCAAAAGGCTTGAACATTGCATTGAATCCTCTTAGCTTATCAAAATATTTGACAAAAAGATTTTTCTTCATCAATCCTAACCTTCTAATCCCAATTAAGTGTAAATTGTGCCCGCTGCTTATTTTGCCCCTCAAAGGAAAGATAAATAAACAAAAATTAAATAAAAAATTACAAGTGGGAACAAAACCCCTTTCGGGGGAAATTATCGATAGATTAAACTGCTTATAATGTAG
>NZ_JBRAKS010000436.1:0-2875 GCF_052745115.1 Candidatus Jordarchaeum sp. | reverse complement strand
AAATGTTCTCTCCTTTATAAACAAAACCAAATAAACCTAAGAAATACTGGTCCCATTAAAATTAGTTAAACGTATCTGAGGTAATCGACGAATTTTTACTTGTTTATTGGAACTGAAATTAATTATCAAGGCATAAACATCGTAGCTAGTATCCATAAAATCTGTGTTACACCGTCACCTGTAGCTGCTCCGCCCAGTAGGTGCTGATATTTCGTTTCTTCTTGGGCATATTTGGCTTGGTCTGCTTTGTTTCTTCTATAGACATAGTAGTTTAGGAGTCCTCCGAGAATCATTGTGACGCCGATGTAGGGTGGTATTAGTAAACCGACTGCTAGGGAAATGGGTGACCAGTCAGCTTTCGCTAAAATTATTCCAATTGTTAATCCCCCTATGAAAAATATTGCTCCACTTATACTAATTGCACCCATAACCTGTTCGCTCCCTACAAACCAGCTTTGTAAATGAAAGGGTTTAATAAGATCAGCGATCTGTAAACTGAAGGGTTTAAGAGAATCGGGAAGAAGCAGTCTAACCCAATAAGTTATCGGATCAGATACTACACCAACAACACCAGCTCCGCCGATGCCTCCTGTTCCGCCGCCGAGCCAAAGTTCTCTTAATTCTACCATGCTCATGAAGAAGAGTCCTGTAATGGCTGCTGCTGGTGCGGGGAAGGTGACGGTGCCGAATCCTCCATATGAGTAGAGTTGCATAATGATGAATGCTGATGCGAAGGCGCCAAAAATTATGCCTACAAGCATTGCGTTTCTGACTATTTTGTCTTTGACGTTGAGGAATCGTCCTACTTTGATTCTTCCGATGTATCTGCCAGCTGATTGTTGCATTGTGTTGACGATTGTGCTAAAAATAACAATGCTTGGGAAGTTTATGGAAAATATAATGATTGCAGGTACAACTATTGTGTCAGTTAAATAGTTGACTACGAATCCTGCTTCACCTAGAGCAGTTGCAAACCACCACCCGGAAAAGGCAAGTAAAGGTGTGGAAGCTAATGTCAGGTACCAGGGAAAATCAAGAACCTTTAATCCTAAAGCGTTTTGGCTAAATGGATTATTCGTGTTGAATATTAGGATGGTGCCTCCTATAAAAATTGTGAGTACTATTATCATTGGTAGAATTTTTCGCGGTGTGAATATGCCTTGTTCTCTGAGGTTGGCTATACCAAGTTTTACTGATTGTTTCATTTTCTCAAAAGGTCCCATTTTTTGTATTGCTAAATAGGGGGCAGCTTGCTCCGCATCGATTTTTCCTTCGGTTGCAGCCTTAATTAGCTGCTCTTGGAGTTCTTTCATCTTCTTCTGGTCTTCACGGTATTTTAATCCAATTTTTATGAATTCCCAAACTATGTAACTTATCAAAAAGCCCATAGCTGCGTAATAAATCATAGGGAGCATGAAATGTTCGCCGTAGGTTACTAACGGATTACCAAATTCCCAAATAATCCATACGAAAATGGACCAGAGGGCGCCACTAAAAATTAATAGAGCCCTTTTCCAACCTACAAAGTAACCCATTGCTCCAATAAGAGGTGAGTTTGAAATTCCCAAAAATTCAGGCAACGGTCCTTGAGTAAAATATGCGAAGAGTGTTTGATACTGCGGAGGCAGGGTGCCTAACCATAATGTTTTAAGAGACGCTAACCAGCTTGGAAGAAGCGGGATGGCAGGAAACTGGAGTAGGTTAAGTCTAGTAAAAACGCCTAAACCTATGAATGTGCCAGTGTACGCTGCTGCGATACCCATTCCTTTCAAAAGTCTGTTCTTTGCTTCTTCTATAGCGCCTAATCCTTCAATTGTCCTATAAACTGGAATCACACCCGGCCAAGGTCTCTTTAACAACTGTTCCTTGAATGGAAGTAACAAGAATAAGCCAGTTACTCCTGCAAAAAGTCCTAAAACAATCAGAAGCTCTGGAGTAATTAGGCTATTATACCAAATCTCGCCGGCATAATTAACTGGGTTTCCACCAACTGTGATAGTAAATATTGGATTAAGGAAATAAAATATCGGGTCGAGTGTTCTCTCGCTAATTATTCTAGAGTAAATAACTATTGCGGGTAAGCTGGCAATTACACTTATACCTACTAGCATGGACCCCTCCGCAATACTCGTAACCACCACGTTTTCCTGAGGGCTATATTTACCCCAAATTGATAGAAAAATATACCCCAATAAAACAGTACCAGCAATGAAGACTACCCCGGTTTTCAGACTTATATAGACCGCTAGAAAGATGTAGAGAGTCCCTACAATAAGTCCGAATATTATGGCTCTCTTTGTGAAAGGCGACCTTTTAGGAATCTCTGGGCCCACCACTGTTTCTGGCTCTTTTTCCTGTTTCTTGGGCAATAAGAAGACCACACGTAACTTTAAGTAAGGAATTCTTACCTCTAACCATCTATAAAAACTTTTTCTTGAATGCAAGAAAGTACAATCCATCAAAACCTATAGCTTTCCAAAAAATTAGATAAACACCTAAAAACATATAATAGAAACAGAAATGAACATTCGATAGTGCTAATTTAAAAATTGTTGGGAAAGACTTTTTAATAAAAAATAACATCAATAATTCTACTAGAACTCTGCCTGTTACTTTGGGCCCATAGCTCAGCTTGGTTAGAGCGTTCGGCTGATAACCGAAAGACCTTGAGGGAAATACCTGAAAGGGTCAAAGTCACGCGTTCGAATCGCGTTGGGCCCACCATAAAATCCTTCTGTTTTGGATTGAGTTTAAATTAAGTAAGTTCGATAATATAAAAGTCTATGTTAAAACAAAAACAAAGTTTTACAGATTGTAAAAATTCAGTATTTGAAAATGAAATAGGTTATTAAAACTGGTTTTGGCTGGTGAGCAG
>NZ_JBRAKS010000435.1:0-2882 GCF_052745115.1 Candidatus Jordarchaeum sp. | reverse complement strand
AACCTTCATAAGAAAAACCGGAAAAATCAGCCACAAAAATCTTATTTAAGAGCGTCTTTTTATTACCGAATAATTCTCTAGTGGTTTAAAACGCGGACACAAAAATTTTTGAGAATAGTTAAACGCGGTCTTTGTAGTACTCAATAAAGGTTTTTAATGATCTGTCATATGTCCTTTCTAACTCGGGTGGGAACAAGCAGCCAGGGAGTTCACCGCTTCTCCAATGACTGCGTATACATTCGCAGCACTTGCCCCTTTTACTGCAAGAAGTATAGGTGCATTTACAATTTTTTAGATTTTCTTCGATATTGCATTCCGTTTTCATTTTACAAACCCCAAAAAAGGTTGACATCTTTAAGATTCCAAAAAACCTTTAAAAACATTCCTTTAATTCTTTTATTTTTAATTCAATTTTAGCTATGGATTTGTTAAGAGGTTACCTTTTTAATTCTTAAAATTTATTAAATGATATTAGGTTAGTGAGCCTACGTGTAGGAGCTTAGATTATCATGTTGTTGATGGTTTCTGGTTCAAATGTAGATTGGGATTCTGAGATAATTGATATAATAAAGGCTTACGGTTATGAGATAAGACATTACAAGGTGGAAAACAAGCAAACCTCGTTCTATTTTGAGCAGCCATCACACTTAATAGATGTTGTTGTAATGGGAAGCAAGGATGTTGTACCCTACGAGGCATTATTCGAAGAAATTTCCAAAATTCTAAAGAAGGAGAAGGGTATCAAAATTTACACCATTCAGGATGATGAAGCAGCCAAGGAAGCCGCCATAGTGGATTACTGTGACGAAGAAATTCTTCTAAGGGTCGAACTTCCCAAAGGCACACTCTACGAGGGACCAGCAATAATTCCAGTTAAAGTAATTATGAAAAATAAAGCATCCAAACCAATCGAGGCCAGAATCAAAAGAGACTTACTCTTTCAAGTTCGTGTAACCGACCTTAACTGGAATGAGATGCTCTTATTAGGAGGAGATGAGACAAAAACCGAACAAACCTATGAAATTAAAGACAAGGGCTCTTTCATAGAGGATTTCACCATAAACGTAGAAGACTTTAAAGGAAACATCATGATAATGGGATTAACCCAAATATTTGAGTATAAGGGAAAACCCACCTTTTTCCAGACCGCTCCCATAAGAATAACCATAAAATAAAAAAATTGAAAAAATAACAGTTTTCACCCAAACATCATAGATGTGAATAGTCCTGTGAAGTCTAATCCCCAACCTAAAATATGGGCAAACCCTAAAAGTAAAGGTATACCTATAGAGATGCTCAGAAGAGTGATGGGTACTCCGATTTTCATAAATTCACGCCAAGAGACATGGAATCCTTGCTTCTCTAATGCGGTTATTGCAATCAGATTTGGTAGACCCCCTATCGGTGTTAGACTGGCTCCGATGTTTGCTCCGTATATTAGAGACCATATCACGAGGTTTTCGCTTATTAGAGCCGATGAAGCTAGACTCGGTGTTACAAATAGCAGAGCTGTTGTTACAGAAATATTGTCTAGAATTCCTGATAGTGTGCCACAGAACAAAGTTACCACGGTTGCTGTTCCAGGAACATTGGAGAATATGTAGCCTCCGAGGCTGTTTCCCAATATTTCCAGAATTTTTGTTCTATCCACGCCACCCACTATGATGAATATTCCAATGAAGAAGAATATGAGGCTCCAGTCCACTTCCCGTAGAGTTTTTTCCGGGTCTTCTCCACTTACGAACACAAAGGCAAAAGCAAACAGTAGTGAAACCACATAAAAGGGTAAATTGATCAGACCTGCTATAACGAATCCAGCAATTGTTACTCCAAGCAGAATGGCTAATCGTCGGAACATTTTTGGATCCCTCACCAGGCTTCTCTCATTAAAAGAGAGTAACTCTTCTCTCGTTTCAAGGTACCCCTCCTTTTCCTTCGGAATCTCAAAAGCACCCTTAAAGTGCCGGAAAATGAAGAACAGAGCGATCACTGTGCAGATCACTGCGAAGGGCACTCCTAGCACTAGGAAAGTGGGGTAAGATAGAAAACGAGTTGGATCCAGGTTATAACTACCGGTGACTAGAATATTAACAAAACTGCCAATAAGGGTGGAGACACTTGCCGCATTAACTACGAATACCGTGCCCAGCACATAGGGCACCGGATTAAGATCCAACACTCTGCATATTTGAAAGACTAGAACGCTCACTATAATGAAGGAGGGATCGCAGTTCAAAACCATGGTTAGAATAAATGTTAATGCCCAGAGGTAAATGAAGAGTCTTTTAATGTCTCCTCCACTAAATTTAATGACTTTTATTATAATATATTCAAATAGCCCCGAACGACTAGCAACGGTTGTTATAACCACAATGGAAATAATAATCAGTAGGGTCGACCAGTCAATGAAATCCTGATAAACATCGCTATATGAGAATAACAATTCTTGGCTTACAAGGCCTCCTGAAACTATGAATGTAAAATAGGGGACCCAAGAGTAAGCCCATGAGAAGTATCCTCCTGCAATAAGCGTTGCCACAGCTCCACCTAATGCTGCCACTGTTCTGTGAAGCCGCTCCGTTGCTATTAACCCGAAGGTTATCACAATTATGACCGTAAAAACTAATTGGGCTGAAACTGGAGGCTGTATCAGATATTCAGCCCACCAAGGAAGTAATGAAATTCCTTCTTGTAATCCAAACATTCCATTCCACCCTTTTTTACTTGAGAAGGTAGAATTCATTATGTTCAAATGATTCATTATTGATTTTTTTCCTATTATTATAAATAGTAATCGAATGAATTGTCTATTAAATATATTTGCTCTGAAACAAATTAATAATTAGTTAATATTTTTACTAATTTGAATTTTGTAAATTAAT
>NZ_JBRAKS010000434.1:0-2884 GCF_052745115.1 Candidatus Jordarchaeum sp. | reverse complement strand
AATTTATATTATACATAGTATTATATTAATCTTTCCTCATAGGGAATCAAAACATAGAAAACCAAAAGCAAAAACGGGCTCCTGTTAAGATTAAAAGTTGAGAAAGATAAAAAAGTCATTATTTTTAATTCTATTTTAATTATCTTCAAATTATCTTCAATCTGGTTAAGAGGGCGATAATGCTTGTTTGAGGTAGGGCTCATCTCCGAGATTGAAAATGTAGGAGGCATTAAGGTTTCAGAAGGAAATTTGAGGTGGATATTATTCACCGAGAGTTCTCACCAAAAAATAGATATTAATAAAAGAATTTTATCCAAATTTCGACATATGCGGATGGAGGAGGGTAACCACTATGCCTATATCAAAATAGGAGGCTTGGAACCCCGAGAAAAAATTGTTTTAAGAATAGGTTTCAGAGTTATTACTCGGGATATGCGATTTAAAATTCCCAAATTTAGTGCAGAGGATTATGTGGGGAGCTTAATCCAAGAATATTGTAAGCCTAAGGGGTATTGGGAAACAAGAGACAAAACCATTATCGCCCTATCCGAGCAACTGTTATCTGTGAGTCCCAGTATGCTAAGTCTTCTGGTAAACATTTTCAAACTGGTTCAAGAACGAATAGGATTCCGGGAAAAACGGAAGGACCGGCTAGGAGCCGTGGCTGCGTTCCAAATGAGGGAGGGTGACTGCGACGAATTATCAGATCTCTTCATAACCCTTTGTAGGGTCTGTAGAATTCCCGCCAGAAGAGTTGTAGGTCTAGTTGTTAACAACAGAGAGAGATTTGAAAACCATGCTTGGGCAGAAGCCTATATACCCAAGGCGGGATGGGTTCCCTTCGACCCCGCTCTTAACCTCTTCGCAGCCATAAGTAAGAAACACATTGCCAGATGCAAAATGGGAAAGCAATCAGACTACCCCTCAAGAAAAATCTCATGGAAAACACACAAAAAATTCAAAAAATCACCGGTAAAAATAAACGAAACCGACGTAGAATACGTAAAAGAAATTCCACCCTAACTTGTAGTTCGAGCTAATCTGACACATTATTCTATCATCATAAAAGACAACTTTTAATTTAATGATTTACCTCTAATTATGAAGAAAGAATATTGTTTTTAGATTGATTTAGGATTTCTGTTTGGGAGTTCTGTGAGGTGATATAATTGAGTACTGATACAGTTTTGAAAGAAGTTAATTCAAGAAGAGATGATGTTATTAAACTAGTGCAAGAGTTGATCCGTTATAAGACCGTGAATCCTCCCGGAGACACAAGTGATTGTGCGGATTTTATAAAGGATTATCTTTCTGAACGAGGGTTAAAAGTGAAACTTTACGAATCCGAAAAAGGAAAAGTTAGTGCAGTGGGGATCCTAAAAGGAGATGGTGATCGCCGTTTTATTTGGGATGGACACATTGATGTGGTGCCCATAGCCAAACCAGATGCGTGGACTGTCGATCCTTGGGAAGGCCAAATAGTTGAATCACGTATTGTGGGCAGAGGAGCTGCAGATATGAAGGGGAATGTTGGAGCGGCTATGGTGGCTGCCAGTATTTTAGCGGAAAAAGATATTAACCTGGGAGGAGACCTAGTTCTAGCTTTTGTTCCAGATGAGGAGACGGGTGGATACTTGGGAACTGGATACCTCGTTGATAAGGGTGTTTTAGATGGGGATGCATGTATTGTGGGCGAATTCTCACCCTTCAATACACTATGTGTGGGAGAGAAAGGTATTCTGTGGCTGAACGTGAAGGCCAGCGGAATACCAGCACATGCCAGCGTGAAATTCCTAGGAGTTAACGCCATAGACATGCTCTACAAATTCTTTGAAGATCTTTACCAGATTGAAGAAGTTGACAGAAAACTTCCCGCTGAATTCAATAAAATAATTGAAGTGGTCCAACCAACCCTAAAACAACTTGAAAGCATAGGATTTCCAAGAGAATTACTCAACAACATGTATAGCCGACTGTCCGTAAATGTGGGAATAGTAAAGGGTGGAGAAAAAGTCAATATTGTCCCTGCCAACGCCGAAGCAGAGATAGACATAAGAATTCTTCCCGGAATGGACTATGACCTAGTTAAAAAAGAAATAGATCAAATCCGAAAAGACTATAATAACAAATTATGGGAAAAATATCCAAACCTAAAGGCTGTAGGGATAGAAGGTATAACCATAGATGAAACACTCAGATTTGACCCCTCCTACCAGAAGCTTGATGCACCTCTGGTTCCCCTGATGAAAAGAGTAATACAAAAAGTCACCGGCAAAGAACCTTTATTATTTGTACACACTGGAGGCACAGACGCCCGATTCTTCCGCGCTAAGGGGATACAGAGCATTTGCTACGGAGCAGGCTCAGAAACTCCACACGGAACTAATGAATACGTACCAATAGAGGGTCTGATCGAGGCTACGAAAGTTTATGCACTCGCTGCGATGGATTTCCTAGCTACTACCTGACCTTAAATAAAGTTCTTAGAATTTTCATTGCTTCATCAATAGTCAAATTTTTCAATTTTTTCGCTTCTTCGTAATGTTCTCCGCAGAACCATCCCGCATAAGGCGGTTGATCGGTCATTCCCAGTTTTTCCATTTTTTTATCCCACTCATGGTCCTTTGCACGTTTTTTAAAATAGACTAACCCACCTTCTTCACTATCTCGAAAATCTTTATCACATATATAGCATATCGGAGGCTTCATAAATACACCCTCTAATTAAAATTTTTTTCCTCAAAACTTGTATGGAACTTATATAGAGCTAAGTTTACGTTAACCTACTCAAAAACATTATGGAAAGAAATAAGTTTCTGATATAAAATTTTTTCGCTCTTAAATAAGATTTTTGTGGCTGATTTTTCCAGTTTTCTTATGAAGG
>NZ_JBRAKS010000433.1:0-2895 GCF_052745115.1 Candidatus Jordarchaeum sp. | reverse complement strand
TTTTCAAGGTTTCCTAATGAAAAAATTACATTTTCACGCATTTTTGAGGATAATAGGGTTTCATTTAAATGATTAGAGAAAATTTCTATAATTTCATTGAGGTAAAGAAAGAAGGTGGTACCCATGAGCAGTGATGCAGATACTCATGTTGTACAGAAAGATTAAAATTTAGAACTGGATTGAATGTTTTGATTGAAAATTACGAAAACCAAAATAAATATTTCAATCAAAGGAGGTTTATTATGAAAACAAGAGGGATTTTATTATTTTTGGTTATTTCATTTGTTATTTTTCCATTTAGAACTTTTGCCGAGGACGGTGTTACGGATTCAACTGTATTGGTAGGTTGTTCAAATAGTCTCTCAGGACCGTTGGCATTCGTTGGAACGGAGGTAACACAATTCGGTCTTGACACTTATTTCAAATATATTAACGAGAAAGGTGGAATACATGGAAGGAAAATCCTAAGTAAATATTACGACGATGGGTATCGGCCACAAGATGCCTTGGCGAATACCAAGAAACTAGTCGAACAAGATAAGGTTTTTTTAATTATTTGCCCGGAAGGAACTGCGCCGACCATGGCTATTGTCCCTTATTGTGAAGAAAATAAAATACCACTTCTATTCCCATATGCAGGAGCACCAGAGTTGGCCGGAAGAAAATATGTATTTACTGCAAATACCCTTTACAACATTGAAGCAACTATACTAATAAAATATTTTGTAAAGGAGAAAAAGTTTAGAAAAATAGCTATTCTTTATCAGGACGACGAGTATGGAAAAGCATATTTGCGACAATTTGAGGTTGACTTAGAAAAGATGAATTTGAAATTAACCGCTGCTGAACCGGTAAAAAGGACAGCAATTGACTTAAGCGCACAAGTTGTTAAGTTACGGCAAGCTAATCCTGAAATAGTCTTCCTACCATTAGGTCCCGGATTGGCTGCTCAGGCTCTAAAAGAGGTTAATAAGATGGGCTGGAAAGAAGTGAAATTGGTTTCCGTTGGCCCTGTAACTGATGAAAAATTCTTACTCTTATCTGGCGGTGTTGGGGAAGGAGTAATGGGCTTGTCTTTATGGCCAGATCCAGTAAGATCTACTAAACCCGCTATGGTTGAATATAGAAAGATTTTAGATAAATATAATCCTAGCCATCAACCCAATCGTTACAATCTATACGGATATTTCTATGCAATGGTATTTAGTGAAGGACTAAAAAGAGCTGGGCGGAATCTGACGAGGGAAAGTCTGATAAAGGCTCTAGAAACGATTAAGAATTGGGAAACTGGAATACTATCTCCAATCACTTATTCAGAAAAAGACCATGCAACACAAAACGATGGATTTATCGTAGAAGTCAAAGATAACGTTTTTCATCCCGTGACAGACTGGATTAAGCCAGATTAGGCAAAAAATATATTTTAATCCTGAATCCTGCGTGAAAACTATATTTTAGATTCTTAAATTCTCAATTTTCTTTATGGCATATTCAAATGCATCTTTATACAAAAAATTGGCCGGTAGTTTTAAAGTCGGTCTATTCTTAGCCCTGACAAGTTCACCGGGAATTAAGAGGAGGCGTGATCTTAAGGTCTTAAGCGTCATATTGTGAAACTCCTTTGGTAAACACAGCCTTTTGAACCAATTGATGAGATTGTAAGAGAATAACAGGGTATGGAAATAAGCTTCGTTTGCTGCGAAATGTTTGGTTGGAATCTTTGCCAAGGGATAATCCCCTTTGAGTTCTTTGATAATGAGTTCTACGGCGGCTCGGCCATTGTAAAACCTCCAGGTATTGAGAGGGGTCAGTTTCATATTTGTTACAATAACCTGATAGCTGTACTTGCCCATTGAAAAGAGGGTGAGTTGTTCCGAAGAATCTTCTGGGATGAGACGCCTTACCACCACAAAACGATATTCCTTTTTCCACTTTGTGGGTTGATACATGAACTCTGCGGTTTCTAAGCCAGAAGAATGGACCTGATAAGATAAGGTTGAGATTTTTCTCTTGACCGGGCCGGTAAGCTTGGCCACAATGACAAAAAGGGCTTTCCGAGACTCCAGATATTCGATAGTTTCGTGATCGTAAAAACCCTTGTCGGCTCGTATAATTACGAGCTTTACAGAGGGAGGCAATTTGGCAAAGACTGTCTTCAGTAATTCCACGGTCCCGGTAGCCGTATGGGCATCGCCAGGGCGAAGTTCTCCCTGCCAGAAATCCTTGGTGATCCCATTGAAACAGAGAAGGGGGTGATAAGAAGGACGGCCCCACTTTTTTGGATTGTAGCCAATCCGGGCCATCTCCTGTTTGCCATAAAGGATGAGGACCGTGGAATCCAGATCGAAGATCACCTTGGTAGGAGGGTTGGGTTTTAAGATCATGGCTAAGAGCAACCGGTCGTGAAGTTTCCTCAATTTTGGAAGGGCCAAGGGGGCCATGCGAAGAAGGAAACGCCTTAAGGTCGTCGGATTGGGATACGTTGATAATCCCGTGAGATATTGGAAGACTCCATTGTGTTTTAAGAGATGGGTTGTTTCTATTCGTCCCAGACCTAGAGAGATTGGATAGATCAGAGCCATCATTTCTTCGCCGGTCGTGTACCGATTGTTGCGTTGAAAGAAATGCATGTACTGAGATAAAAGTGAACGAAGATTGACCTTCTGCAAAAACTTTTGCAGTAGATACAATCCGCCAAAATGAGTTAAGTGTTCGCCAGAAAAGGTAACTTTTAAGTTTTTTGGACTGCGTTTCATGGCATAATTTTAACCTAACCAAAGGGTATGTTAAGATTATGACCCTAAGGGATAGCCCATTATACCAGGAAACCGCATATTTTCTAATGCCTTTTAGGGTGCGTGATTTCATATTCTAACAAATGACGCAGGTTTCAGG
>NZ_JBRAKS010000432.1:0-2906 GCF_052745115.1 Candidatus Jordarchaeum sp. | reverse complement strand
AGGATAACCGATTGGAACTACATTATAAGCAGTTTAATCTATCGATAATTTCCCCGAAAGGGGTTTTGTTCTTTCCCAGCAATTTGTATCATTTTGTCTGCTAGTTAATTTATGGTGGTGGCTTTACCTGTATAGTATTTCTAATAATTTTGTCGGAAAACAATTATACAATCTACCGTTTTAAGGCTTATTTTCTGAAAAGGGGTCGAAATAATCCTTTTTCATAAACTTCAAAAAAAACAAAAATTTCTCGAAATACTATACGCCGGTTACTAATACTCTCATCTTTAAGAGGAATTCCTTTCCTTCAATTGTGGACGCTAAAAAAGTTGGATGCTATTAAACATATAATGATTTCTTAATCATTTTTGAATTTGCTTTAGCGTTATGTTTAGCCTGTTTGTTGGGTGTGTTGTGTGGGTGTGGCTATCTCGTTTTTGGTTGTTGATGTTCGTAAGGGTTTCTGTCAGGTTGGCTGCTCACGGGGTTTAGTGCAATGTAAATATTCTTGGATGCCTATTTAGAAAAAAATATTAAAACATAGAGACAACTATATCTAGCTCCATTAATTATGGATATGATTAATGTTTTCGGTCAGATTTTGGTTTGTAAGACTGTCTAAAATTTGCATAGTGGTTGTTAGCCGTGTGTTGCCATGTTGAACTCTAAGTACCTAGTGGGCCAGATTCGAATGTGTGTATTGTTTGCTGGTAATAGAGTTCTTAAATTGGTTTCTAAGAGTAGGGTTGTTCAAGTATTTATTCTAATATTTGTTATACTTCTGGTAGCAAGGTATGGGTATAGTTCATTTGCCTTTTTTATTATGGCTAATCCTCTATTTGTATCGAATTATACGTCGATTGTGGGGACGCTATGGATTTTTTTTGATGTTTATTTACACAAGTTTGATTTGAGTCCTATTATTTTCTTCTTTTTTTGGATGTCTTGGATTTGGGTACCGTTAATGGGTGTTGCCTTAAAGACTAGAAAAGTTCGCTTGAAAAGGATAGTTCTGAGGAGTGAGTTTCTGAGTAGATTTACGCGGAAAAAGAATATTGTTCCCGGTGTTTTTTGTGTTTTGTCTCTGGTTCTTATATTGATTCTTTATTCTTACCGATATTTTGTTTATCCTATTCCTCAGGGTTGGGATACTGCTTGGTATCTTGAATCTTTGAGGAGTATAAATATGGATTTTTTCGGAGCCTTTTCCTCCTTGGATAGTATTCTAGGCTTCCCTGTGAAGACACGTCCACTATACTTTTTACTGTTGTACTCTGTTAATTTGGTGATTGGTTGCGAAGAGGTCACTTTGATGGTTATTCCCATTATTTTTGCGATTCTTTATGCTTTTGCGACTTATGAGTTTGTGCTTGTAGGTACTAACGATAAGCTGGTTGCGGGTTTGGCGATGGTGCTTGCTCCCCTCTCTTATTTTACTGTGAGAATGTCTTTTGACCTTTACAACAATTTCCTCGGCCTGATTATTGCGTTGTTATTTCTAACCGTTCTCATGAAAGCCATGAAGAATGTGAATAAAAGGAACCTGTTGTTAGGCTGCATTCTTTTTTTTGCATTGCTACTTATTCATGTGTGGACTTGGATGATTTTTCTCGCGATTCTGGCTTCCTTTGTCTTTATTCAAGTTTTGAGGCGGCGGAAGAATTTTCAAAAAAATCTTTACACTATAACCATAGTTACGCTTCCTTCCGTAATTATGGGTTTGATAATAATTTCGATGAGACCCACTATCATACACCTCAGTTGGTTTAATTTCTTTTCTTTTCCAGCTGCTAACTGGTACTGGGTTTCTATGAAGACATCGCCGTTTTTGCTTATTCCTGCAATTTATGGACTTTACGTGGTTTTCACGAAAAATACTCATTTTACAAATCTTATTATTGTTTGGGTGGTTGTTTTATCCTTGCTAGTATTTGTGACTGGAAATGTTGATTCGTATAGGTTTTACATTCTTTATCCGGTTGGTATTTTGGCTGCTTTCGGTGCTTACGATATTATCGGGAGGGCTGATGTTTTTCTTCATAAGGGGTTTATGTGGAAAAGAAGGGGTGTTCTTTTGTATGTGTTTGTTCCCGTTTTGTTTTGTTTGTTGGTGTTTTCTAGTACGCTTCCCGAGTCTTTTGATTGGGTTTATTTGAATAGACCGAATGGTTTGGCTATGATGCAGGTTTATTGGATTTACTGGGTTTATGGTTATAATAACAGGAATATCATTGTGCTATTTAATGATCCTCCGGCCAAACCTTTGAGGTATAGTTGGACTTCTAATATTGAGTTTTTTTCTAGGGCGTATATTGGTTTTGATTCGATGTATTTTGGTAACTTAACCAGTCTTCTTAAGGGGCGTCCTGATTCTTTTGGGCGTACTTTCGATATTAGTAATAAGACTATTATTTTGGCTTCGGAACTTTATCTGTTGACTCCTTTGGAGTTGTCGATGACTAAGGAAGTGAGTTGGTTAGGCATCTATTTTGTTATCTGATAACTCAGTACTTTTTGATAAAACAGTTCACTTACTAAAAAATTAGTAAAAATCAAATTGTGCTTATTGTAACTGAAAAAGAGATAGGAATTAATATCAAAGATGTGCGATTGGAAGGAAAAATAGATGGCGACTGTAGGTCCTTTTCTTTGTTCCTAAGCTATCCTACAGGTGAATAGTATTGGATTATTGGACAATGCTTTGTGAACAATATATTTTCTTTTTGAAAGTGATTATAGGGGAAACGCAAGTTATTGACGCTTCCCATAAGTTTCTCTACTAAATAAAAATTATCGTTAGGAATATAGGAAAAATCATATTTCCTTTTTTTTAACTATGTTTCAGAAAATTTTGGTGCCGTCTTTTTATTGGTTAACTTTTTCTCCTATGTTATCGTTATCTGTAT
>NZ_JBRAKS010000431.1:0-2909 GCF_052745115.1 Candidatus Jordarchaeum sp. | reverse complement strand
CCGAACACCATCTGGAAGTGTCCTAGATGGGTAAGTTTCGGACAACGGTTCTCCAAAAAGACCCCAATTAAACGTTGTGGTTTATTGCACTTATGGCGGGGGCCATACCGGTATAAACGAAGCCATTCCCGCAGTGAAGTATATGGGACAGTTATTTGACCATCTAGGCTACAACATAATCGCAGAATAGTATATAGTCGGTGAATATATTACAGAGAGCTTAAAGGAACATAATATCCATGGGAGACTAGGTGATATCCGGGGAAGACCGAATGAAAATGATCTTAGGGAAGTGGTTGAAAAAGTGAAGGGAATATTAAAGGCTGTTTCGCCGTGAAGGGACAGAAAATATAAAGAATTTGGTCGTGTTTCAAGATCCATGTTTTAGTATTCCTTTTTTGGGTAGGTAGGCTAAAAATGTGGAAACGATGTTGATGTTAGGTTTATGAATAAAGTAATGGTTGAGTTTTGTCCGTTACTTTTGAGTGCATGGAATTTATGTCTCAGTCCTTAGAGATTGAACTTGTTGAGATTTGGTTTCTATGATTTCTATAATTGCTTTTTTGAGGATTTCTAACATTTTTTCTCTATAGTTTGGATCAACCGCGACCAAACCGTGTGCTTTTTCCCCGACATATTTTCCAACAGTTTCTGGTGGAACCGTGTCTGGTAAGTCTTGCTTATTTGCTATTAGAATCACGTTTACATCCGGTTTCTCTGCCTTAATTAATTTGTATATTGTTTTGGTTTCCACTAGGTTTTCAATGGTTGAATCTGTAACCAGAATGACGATGTTGCTTCCCTCAAGAAATGGTTGCCAGAGCTTTCTGAAGCGGGGCTGACCCGAAAAGTCCCAAAAAACAAGCTTCATTTCTTTGGGTTCAAAATCGAACTCTTTAACTTCTACTCCGACTGTTGGAATATGAGAGGAATCTGGTTCTTCGCCCATAATGAGTTTTAGGACCGAAGTTTTTCCAACTCCTCCCTGACCCAGAATAGCTATCTTGAGGAACGGAAACATAATCTCATCAACCACATTTCCAAACTCTTTGAAGAGTTTTTCTACAATTCTTTTCTCCATAAGCTCTTCAACTTTCTCTTGTTTTACTATTTCATCTAGTTCTCCTTGATCAGTTGCTTCTATTACTTCTTCTGGTTCTAGTACCATTTCTAGTTCTTGTTGTTCTGTTAACTGGTATTCTTCTTGCAATAGATTCTTGAGGAGTTTAGTGAATTCATCATATACTTTTACAAGTCTATCCCTTAGATACATTTCATCCTCCTTTTGATCCACACAGAATACAAACAATGTATCTTTGAAGATGGAGTAAACAAATTTCAGGCCTTCAAGATTTAGACATTCGATTCTTTCGCTCTGGTCGAGGTTTTGTACAAATGTTGTGAACTCTTTGACAAAATGGATTAAGAGTTCCGGATCTACATCGATTTTTCCAAAGAATTTATGGAAAAGATTATTTCCAAATCTATCGAATATAAATAGTCCATATATCAATTTCCAACACATCCATAAATTTTCTAATATTTCCCGAAATGAGCTTGGGTTTTTAATATGCTGAGAAATTATTCAATGAACATCCCTGAGTAGAATCGTATCTTCTATTCTTGTCACAATGCCCATTGTTTCAAGTTCTTTAATTAGGGTATTCAATTTGCTTTTGGGAATTTTCAGCTCACTCTTCAGTTTATTAATATCAGCTTTACCTACACGCTTCAGGAAGAAAATTATCTTGTATTTTTGATCTTTATTAAGAATTGGAGTGATTTTCCGCATAAATTCCATTAAGCTTCCCATTTGCTTTTCGATCTGAATCTTTTCTTGTGGGTCCGATGTTGAATCGTATATAAACGGTGAGCAGGTTTGGTTCTCAAGGCTCTCTAAAGAATTTTTTAATTTTTTTATCTCCCTCTTTTGTTCTAGGATTTTTCTATCCCTCGCCTTTACTGCCAACATTAATTTATTTATCCTTTTTTGGTAATCCTCAATAACTCGTATATTAATTTCCTCGTCTTTACCCGCATCAAATTCAACATCGGGTTGAATCATTGAGATTTTTGAAGAACCTTCTGAATATTCAACTATTTTACTCAAAGTCTGCCTCATACGAGAATAGAGTTCACTATGTAAATCAAAATTTTGAGACGGATTACTAACCGAAGTAACGGTCTCCTCTAACATACCATCCCTTGATGATGAATGTCTAGTCTCTAAATTCAAAGTACTCCATAAAATGTCGCTATTCTTAGCTAAAGCACTATCAAAAGCCTGTTGAACCACCATATCCAGACCCTTAATGGGAAACCTCAAATTTACCATTCTTACAATCTCATCTCTGATTTTAATCATATGTCCAATTAACTTTGCATCAACAGTATCAAGAGGTTCCACTTGAGAACCCTTTTTTTGGGCAACATTAACAGATACGTTCATCTTATCCATCCTTTAGCTTCAATCTATCTAAAACTCGGCTTTTAATATCGCATTGTACACCGCAGATTTTTTGAATTCGCTAATAGCTTTACCTACGCTCACTTAGTTTGATGTTTAGTTACTAATTATAATAATCGACACTTATAGAAAAGAAATTAAAGCCTTGAAAAAATTAGAATTTATAGAAATCACAATCAGATTTACTAAAAAAAGGTAGCTTATTCACGCAATTAGTGATAATTTAACATTTTAACTACGCATTGAGGTCAAGCTCGCTTAGGGAAATTTGAAGAAGAAAACATAATTAGAGATTTTATAAATCTTTCTAAACCAAAAAACTTGATAAAAAAGAGACTCGTAAAATTTGTCTGGCGGATATCGAATAAAAATCTTTTGCAGGGGTTTCCAACAGTAGAAAGATTTAATGATAAATAATACCATTCTTGGACTTTAATCATGA
>NZ_JBRAKS010000430.1:0-2911 GCF_052745115.1 Candidatus Jordarchaeum sp. | reverse complement strand
AACCGAACACCATTTAGGCGGTGTCCTAAATGGGTAAGTTTCGGACAACGGTACCTGATGCTTATTTTATTGAAGAAGCAGTAAATGAGGGCTGGATCAGAGTCGAAGAAATGAATGAAGGTGAAGTTTCAAAAGTAGCTAAAGCGTTTAAAATTCACACTTTTGAAGCGGAAGCCATACTTCTGGCAAAAAAGAAGGGTACCCTAATTCTTTTGGATCAGACACGTGTCAGAGAAGCTGCCAAGGGATTAAAACTATATCCTCGCGGAAAAATATACGTTCTAAGGTTAGCATACAGAAATCAACTAATTTCCAAGAAACAATACCTTAAATCAATAGATGAACTGATTGAAAACGATTTCCCAATCTCAATTGAAGTATATAAAGAGGGAAGGAAAATAGAATAGCCGGATAAGGAATATTAGGTGTTTAATGTTTGTATGGATTTAGCCGATAGGGTTAGAAAGAATTCGAATTGGAGAACATGGTATTTCTTTACTAGCTATACATTTTAAATCTCGAAATCTGCGAGGATTTCTTAATCAGTATGTATTTGAGAACCGGGTTTTATAATATTTTACATTTTCTTACGCGTACTTCTTTTCCACCAACTTCTTTCAGGTTAATGGTTGTAAATATGTCCTTGAATTCTATTATATAGTAGCACTGAGGAATTTTTGCTCTAACCTTTCTGCAAGAAGGGGTCCCCGCAGTTGCAACATAGATATCCTCAACTCTCCATACGTGGGGTGTATGCTTATGGCCACAAAGAACAAGATTCACCTTATTTCTTACGAGCATTTGTATGAAATCACCAGCATCGGTTAAAACGTTTCTCTCTCTGCCTGTTCCCGGCACTGATACTAGGTGGTGATGTACAGCAATAATTCTGAAAACATCCTCTGGAACGCTCTGCAAGTTTTTTTCAACCCAGTCTTGCCTGCCTCTTCCGACACGTCCCTCATCCAAATCTGGTACGCTACTATCGATACCCACAATAACAACATCGTCCATTTTGTGTACCCAATTTCCAAGCCCGAAGATTTCCTCGTAATAAATATAACCAGTGTATCTAGCGTCGTGGTTTCCCGGAATGACAAGGGTTTTAGGTTTGAACTGGTCTACATATTTTTTCGCCAGTTCATAATCTTCTTTTAATCCAAACATGGTCAAATCTCCGGTTAGGATAACGGCTTCCGGAGCTAATTCGTTTACCTCATCAATACAAGCCTCTAGTTTTTCGGGCATGAACTCCCCTCTCTCACCTTTACCAACATGAATGTCCGAAACGTGTACAAATAAATGATCCAAAAGAACACCCCTAAATTCTGATTTAATGATTGTTTCTAATAAAAAAGGTTATAATTACAATCTTAAGCATTACTGTGTAGCTGTTTTTTAGAAAATAATATAAATTCATAAGGTATGTATTTAAGCGTTTAAAAAAATTGAACTCTCTAAATCCGGGTTTTGATGTTAATAGTTTAAACCCTTTAGTTTCAATCATTTATAATCGGAGGATGAGGATGGATAATCTTAATGTATCAAAAGAAGATAAGGCGGAGCTTCTTAAAAGAGCTAAGAGGCACATATTCTCGCTGGGTGTGGGTGATATTGGCTCTGCTCTGTGTAGAGTTAACATGAAATACGGATTAGCCAAAATTCATTGGATGCAAGAAGAATTAGGTATGGAACCCAACGCCACATTCATCTCTGGTCCGGATGAAACTATTTCTAGAAATACTCAAAGATGGCAAGGAGGCATTGGTTATGGTGGGAAACTAAGCTGGGGGGAAGGAAACGAAAAATTATTTGTTCTAGATGTCATGCCAAACACCTGTGGGATGCTTGTTGGGGGACTAAACAAATTACCGAGATACGAGGATCTGATTCCAAGAATCCACGATGTTTTAAATAAAAATATTGAAATTGATGGAATCCCCATAGAATGGGATTTCGGTAAGGGTAACCACTTTATCGATTTATTCCGCGTAAGAAGATTAGACGGTTCGAACCTTCCACCCTACGCCTTCCTTATACATTCCGGAAACCAGGAACTAAAAGGTGACAACCCAAAAGGGTCTGGACTATACTACCACAAAAGCAAACAACTACGTGAGACTGCCAAAACTATAAGCACCCCCTTCGGAGACCTCCACGTATTATTGGATAAAGAGGTTGAATCCTACTGGAAATTCTACCTATACGCGGAACTTTTCTCCAAAAGAAGGCGATTGGTCGCTGCAAAAGAAATTTTCGATGACTTTGTAGAAATAGCAAATGTTACGCATCAAGGCTTGTTAAACAAAAATGAAGTTTTACTTGGTATCAACTATTCGTTGGAGGAATCTCTTCTACCCATAGGCACAAAAGCGGGATTACCCTCTTTTCTGGTAAAGGGTAAAAAAACCTGTCTGAAGAAAACGTTGAGAACCTAGGATTTACACGTCGCTCCCATGAACTAGGAGTGTACCACAGACTAAAAAACGCAAATATTGTACCACACGGCACTGGGTACACCTTTCCAGAACTTCTCTCTGTATTAGAGGTTAAAGAGATAGATAAAAAAAGATACTTTGTGGTTGATATGCAAAACGCCGTGGGACAAAAAATAATTGACAACCCGCGTGAAATACCCTACACGTTCAGAGGACAAGCAGTTGTACTCCGTTCATTGGAACTAGGACTATGCGAAATCGCGGCAAGACTTATTCCCGAATACGTGTTAAAAGTATGAAATTTTTAGACTCCTTAATCAGTTTTTAACCTTATACCAGGTGGGAACTGTTCTCCCCAAAAATTAAGTTCGCTTCTATTGACTTTTGTATGGCTGAGCAGGAGATTTCCCACAGAATCTGCTCTGTTGCACAATTTTACTTTTTCAAAAAAATTTGATTATATTTTGAAAATT
>NZ_JBRAKS010000429.1:0-2913 GCF_052745115.1 Candidatus Jordarchaeum sp. | reverse complement strand
GGTTGTATCATTTTATTTTGCGCCCGTATGTGAAAGGTGTGTGGGGCGCCTTTCATCCGGTGAGTGGTCTGGAATGACCTTATTTTGGGCAACCATGTGCTTTTAGAAAATGTGCCCACCTTTTCTATTAATTTTGTTCAGGTGTGTTTCTCGTTAATTATGTGGTTGTTTATTCCCTTGTTTCGGGGGCTTAAAAATGCTTCTTTCCGGGGAAACTTGTGAGCAAAACACAAGCGTATACTTCCCGTATACGGTGAAAAATGGGTTTAAATTTGATTTGAAGAAATTTCAGTTATCTAATAGGGATGCATTAAAATCTCAACAAATTATGCAATGAAGCTTCATAATGCAAAAATTTATATGCAGCCTTCAACAAAAAGTAACAAAGATGCTAAAAATTGATGAGGGCGGCAAACACTGTGATGGAGGAAAAACTGAAGCTGGAAAATCCGGATGAGGGAGATGTGGGGCAGCAACCCCATGACCTGCCCCTCATGCAGAAAATATATCGGAAAAGAATCAAAATCGACCCCAAAATGATCAAACGATTCAACATAAAGCTCGGGGAACAGGAGTACCAAACATACGCCACATCCCGACACAAATACGACTGGACAAAAAGCGAAGGCAGAAACTCCGGGTGGGCCGACGTGGAAGAACTCGCCGAAAGCATAAAAAAAGACGGCATAATCCACACACCACTAGTCTGCTCCTTCAAAAAATTCGGAGACGGCGAAAACGGAGAAATATTCGCAGTGCAGGGATGGAGAAGAATCAGAGCCGCAGTACTAAACAAGCAAGAATACATCGACGTAGACTACACCGAAGATCTGACACCCGAAGAAGCCGAAACCCTAAGCTTCAAAGAAAACTACAACCGAAAAAACCTAACCGACACCGAAATATCCCAGTTCCTATGGAAAATCAAGCAACGCCACCCAGACTGGACCTATCAAAAAATCGGCGAAACCTACGGAATAGGCGGAAAAAACCCAGAAAGCAAAAGAAAAGCAGTAGCCTCCTACATAGCACACCAAGACTTTCTAACACGCCACAAACAACACATCCAAGAATTGGACATCAACCCCAAAAAACTAACCAGAAACACAACCATACAAATCCAAGCCACCGCAACAGAAATAGCCGGCCCCCAAAAACAAGAACAACTCGAAACAGAAATCCTAAAAATCATCACCCAAAACAGCGTACCCATAACAAAACTATGCAAAACCCTAAGAACAGAACACAAACAAGGGAATAAGATAACCCCCCAACAAGCCCTAAACAAACTAAACACAAACACAAACACAAAAACAAAAATGAGCAACCGCATCCAACTAACCCTCCCAAACAGAATAGTCCAAGCACTAGAAAAATATCAGTCAAAAACAAACCCCAACAGGAAAACCACCACAGAAGCAACCATAATAAAAATAGTAGAAAACCACCTAAAACAACAAGGATACCTCTAGCAAAACCACCCCCAAAAAATCAGCCGCCTAAAAGCCTATGCTAACAGTTCTAAAAAAGCGGTGTTTAAACCGATATTTCGGATTCTGCGACACTATTTGTTAATTGTACTTTTCTTAATGTATGGCCAGGTTGTCGCGTTTTTCACTCGCTTAACATACTTATTCTCTCAAAAATCGGAAGCATGATGATAAGAAGCTTCGCAACCCCACCAAAGGATTCTCAAATCCCCGTGAAAAATGGGTTTAATCCTCTTGAAAGGTTGAAGAAGTAGAATTCAGATGTCCACGGGTTACGGTTTCACCGTGTTCTGTAGCACAAAATTTTTATATTTTGTATTACAAACTTATTCTTAGGTGAATTACATGACTGTTTTCAGCATTCGCATCCCGCCAGAAATTAAAAACGAAATGGATAAATTGAAGAGCAAGATTAACTGGAGCAGGGAAATAAGGGAATTCATCGAAAGTAAAATCGAGGAACATAAGAAAAGAAAAGTCTTGCAGGAAGCAATAGCTTATATTCAATCCCTCCCAGAGGCACCAAAAGGAACCGCACAAAAGCTGGTGAGGGAAGACCGTGATAGTCATTGACACCTCTGCTTTTTCAAAATTTTTAATGAGAGAAGAAAACTGGGAAAAAGTAGTTCCCCACCTGAATCCAAGCTTAGAACCCCACGCAGTAGACATGCTAATCGTAGAAGGGACGAATGCAATATGGAAATACGCTGAAAAATACAGGCTAATAACAGTAGAACAGGCTTTCGGACTCTATGAGCAGATGATGAAACTTGCAAATGAAGAGGTAATAATTGTAGAACCAAACAAGAAATACCTTAAAAAGGCTCTAAAAATTTCCATAGAGTGCAACATCCCCATCTACGACGGCTTATTTCTAGCACAAACAAAGACTCTGAGTGCTAAGTTGATCACTAGCGATAAAAGACAGGAAGAAGCGGCGAAAAAGATAGGTGTGGATGTAACATACATCGAGTGAGAAACTTTTTGTTACTGCAACTCTCACTATAAGTCGCTAAGAAAACTTATCAATAGGGGAAGCTGGTTCTCACTATTTTCTGGATGCTTGGAGCAAGTGTGAGACGCCCAATTTTTCTGTCCTTTTTTTCTTTGTAGCAGATTTTTGGTATTCCATGGATCATTTCAAAAGTATATCGACATCGGCAGAGTCTTAGGATTCAGTTTACCGACTCGTTTGCCGCTTAGGCTTTGCAGCAAACTTTCAAAATTGAGTCTTGCGTGGTCGTCCCTTGTTTTTTAGGCCCAAACATATCTTAGTTTGTAGTCGACCTTTCTCCCTTCTAGATAGTCCGTTATCTTCTTCAAGCCCTCCATTGGAATCATAATGACCCCTCTCCCCACCTTAAAGCCCAATGTCATTAAGTTAAGCCCAAATTCTTTTCTTGTACTTATGGTATCTCAGTTT
>NZ_JBRAKS010000428.1:0-2914 GCF_052745115.1 Candidatus Jordarchaeum sp. | reverse complement strand
TCTCCACTCGTTTACCTGCACACTCCATGCCAAGCGGAGTTTATCCAATCTTAATAAGCATAAAGCCATATAAAAACTATCATAACATCAACGCATAATCATATTTGCACGTTTAACAACGCCTTTATAACAAAACCTATAGCGAACGTTAAACCTGCTATTCCAAGGCTTATCATAGTCATCTCAAAGAATCTCTTTTTAAATGAAAGATCCTTTACAACGGAAATATAAAAATTGAACAGTAAAATGACGATAACAGCGTTCAATATTGTTAAGCTCAAGCAAACATACATGTCTGTAAGAAACAAATAGGGGAATATTAGAAACAAAACTGTGAGGACATAAGCGAAGCCCGTGTAAACAGATGCCCTAAAGGGGTTTTTAGCGCTACTCTCAGATTTAGTCGATAAATACTCTGATGCAGCCATCGAAAGAGATGCGGCAACCCCAGTAATTAAGCCCGTCATTACAATTAACCGTGTATCCTGAAGAGCCAAAGTAAAACCAGCAAGGGCGCCGGTGAGCTCAACAAGTGCATCATTCAAACCCAAAACAACAGAACCAACATATCTAAGCCGCTCCTCATCTATCAAATTTATGAGCTGCTTCTCATGCTCATCCTCATCTTTTACGATATTTTTAGCATCAGGCACAGAATCAGATATTTTTTCATACATAACATGAGCTTTTTCTTCATTTCTTTCCATCAGTTTCATTCCAAAGGTTATTCCAAACACTTTCGAAATCAAAACGTACTTCCACATTCTCAACTTGCTCGGCTTTACATCTTTATGAGTATATTTTTTCCAGAAATCGTAGTGTTTTAGTTCATCATTCGAAACACGTTTCAAAATTTCCTTATTACTTGCATCTTTTATCGATTTAGACAGTTTTTCATAGACAAAGTGTTCCGTGATCTCATTCTTTTGCGCAGTTAATATCACATTTTCAGCATCATTGAACTGCATAACGCACGATCTCGCATGCTAATGCGCTTAAATTTTCATTTATCTTTTCAACTTTTTAAGTTCTTTTATTGCGTCTATAACTTTTATGTTTGGATTTACCGAAACCCTCTTTATGTCATGATGCTCAAGCAACCCTGAAGCACCTGGACCAAGTTCAGAGGCTAATACAAAATTCACTTCAAGATCCGCTAATGTTTTTACAGCAACAGGTCCAGAACCATAGTCATAGGATGCTGCAGGATTGTCAATTACGCGTACATTTTTAACATGGCCATTCTCAACATCAACTATAGTAAAAGTCTTAGCTTTACCAAAAACTTCCGAAACAGTATCCTCTAAACCAGCATACGCTTTTGTTGGAACAGCTATCCTTATCTTCTCCATACTTAATCACCTAACAGGATCTAATCAGAAACTAAAAAAGGGGAGCTAAGGTTGCGAACGTTGCCATGGAGGTCCTCCGCCCCTTCCTCTTCTTCCCCCAGGCGGACCCTTATCTAGCCGATGAATCATCATAGCTGGCGCTCCGCATCTTGGACAATGTGTTGGTTTTGGAACCCCTTGAGGAACTTCCATTATTTGTCCGCAGTTGCCGCATTGAAAATGTTTCATTGGCAAACTCAACGGCTTCACGGTCCTGACGGTTGTCCCCTTTCCTTCTCAAGCATCGCCTTTAACTCTTTTATCCGTGCGTCCACATCACTGATTTCCTGTTCTACGCTAGCTTTCTCGTCTTCAAGCTCCTTCTTGTAGTCTTCTAACGCTGCTAATTCATCTTCTGGAGATTGTGTTGGTACTGCCGGGTACATTGCCGGCGGATAAGCATATGGAGGATAAGGATATTGCTGCTGCGGCGGAATCTGTCCAGGCGGTGGATACGCATATGGGTATTGAGGCAGGTAACTATACCAACGCCAATATCTTCTACCTCTTCTTGGCCATGCCATTTCCATTTCACTCCTCTACCAGTATCTCATGTATGGCGCTGGAGGATACGCGTATGAATACATTGCAGGAGGATATGCATAACCGGTCATTCCGTACATGCTCTGAGGATATCCATAGCCCCAGCCGTAAATCATGTAGGGCAATCCATACCTATATCCAACATCATAACTAGCATATGGAAATCCATATCCATATTGCGGATATGCCCACCACCATCTCGGAAGCCAAGGAAACCTTGCACATACATAGGGATTAGCGCCCCACCACCATCCTCGTCCGAAACCTCTGCCAAAGCCAAAGAGCCATCCGGGTCTCTGCCAAGGAGGCAAATGACTGAAGGGCCCTCTACCAGGCCAAGGACCAGCCCAGCCACCATGCCTACCTATCCAACCCCATCCCATGTTCTTTTTCACCTCTAAATTCATTTTTGTGCTTTTGCACACATTCAATTATGTGATAAAGCACAGAAATATATAAATCTTCCGTTTAACATAACAATAATGATCAAAAATGGGAGGGAAAAATATCGGGAAAGAATGTGAAATCGGAAAACTGAAGTACAGTCTATTGATCAGAGAAACATCGCCTGAAAGGCTGCGAAACAAGCTTTACTGTGGGCTCTCGAAGAAACAAGTAGTCTATTAACATATTAAATTAATAAATGGAACGATTAATCAAAGAAGACAGAGGATGGACAACCGTGTGGAGACAAAGACATAGATGCGGCAGAAGAGGAAGGTTTCCAAAACCTGTAATATTAGGGATGACGCCGCCTATAAACAGTTTCGCTCCGAACCCGCCAAGAAATTTAGAACCTGTATTCTTGGAAATGGCAGAACTTGAAGCCTTTCGACTAGTCGACTTAGAGGGACTATCACAAGAAGAAGCTGGACAAAGGATGAGAGTTTCCAGAGGAACAGTGTGGAGGCTCGTTCAAAGAGCCAGAAAGAAGACCGCTCAAGCCCTAAGTGAAGGAAGACCAATATACATCGTTCCAC
>NZ_JBRAKS010000427.1:0-2915 GCF_052745115.1 Candidatus Jordarchaeum sp. | reverse complement strand
AACTCGGAAAAGAAATTTAAAGAGGGGGGTGACAAATGTCTATGATTTCTACAGATAGCAGATACACAAATAATTTTATTGAAATTATGCAATAAATCGAATTATATTTGAACATCATTAATTGAGTTATAATGGAAGTTGATATAGGAGACTTGGTCATGGAAAAGATAATAAGAACTGCTTTGGGAGAGAAAAAAGCAGACATAGTGATGAAAGACACAAATATAATTAATGTTTGTACCGGCGAAATCGAACAGGAAGACATTGCTATAAAAACCGATAAAATTGCATTAGTAGGTAATGCTTCTCACACTATAGGAGAAAAAACAAGAATAATAAATGGAAAGGACAAATTCGCCTCGCCTGGATTTTTTGATTCACACATACACATTGAATCCAGCGAGATCACCATTACAGAATTCACCAGAGCATGCCTATCTCATGGAACCACTGCGGTAATCTGGGATCCTCACGAAATAGCAAATGTAAGGGGAGTAAAAGGAATAAGAGAGATCTTGGCAGAGTCAAGAAATCTTCCACTCAAGGTATTTGTTATGATACCTAGCTGTGTTCCAGCCGCCTCTCCAAAGTTGGGAACTTCAGGAGCAGTAATTAGTACCGAGGATATTTTAGAACTGGCACGTGAAGAGGGGATAATGGGTCTGGGAGAGGTAATGAATTTCCCGGGGGTACTCAGTTGCGATAAGGGAGTTTTAGCCAAAATAAAAGCGGCAGAGAGATTCAGAGCAATAGACGGCCATGCTCCTGGCCTTAGGGCGGAAAAGCTTTGCGCCTATTTCTCAACCGGAATTCGCTCGGACCACGAATCTATCTCCGGAGAGGAAGGAGTTGAAAAGTTGAGAAGAGGCGTCTTTCTAATGATTAGGGAAGGAACAGCATCCAAAAACTTAGCAAGTCTAATTAAACCAATTATTGAAATGAAAATGGACACCAGAAATTGCCTATTGGCTACAGATGATAAAAGCCCTGAAGATTTAAAAGATCAGGGAGAAGTTGATTTTCTCATAAGAAGGTGTATCGAGGAAGGATTAGACCCAATAAGAGCATACCAGATGGCAACCCTTAATCCTGCCTGTTATCTGGGAGTAGATAATAAATTAGGTAGTATAACACCGGGAAAAATTGCAGATATAGTTTTGCTAGATAACCTAGAAAAAGTGAACGTTACCACAACAATTGTTTCCGGAATTCCAATAGTGGTTGATGGAAGATTTGAGGTTAAAATCAGAAATTACAAGTATTCTTCGGAAATCCAAAACAGCGTAAATGTCGGGAAAATACCAGAACCAGATGCTTTTCGCATAAAAACTCCTAATAAAAACGAGCAAAAAGTCAAGTTAATTCGAGTATCGGAAGGTACGCTTATCACCAGTTCGGAAACTGAGTACCTTAAAGTCGAAAAAGGCAATGTCATACCAGATCCTAAAAAAGATGTTCTTCAGGTAGCAGTTGTTGAGAGACATCACGCCTCAGGAGAGGTTGGAAGGGGATTCGTAAGAGGATTTGGTTTGAAAGAAGGAAGTATCGCGTCAACTGTAGCTCATGATTCACACAACATTGTAATAGTGGGGACCAATTGGAACGACATGGCAAAAGCCGTGAGTGAAATAGTAAAAATGCAGGGAGGTATGGTAGTAGTAAATAGGGGTAAAAAAATTTCTCACCTAACATTAAAATTTGCTGGCCTTATGAGCACAGAACCCATTGAAAAAGTCATAGAAAGAAGAAAAAAACTAGAAAAGGCAGTAATAGAGATGGGTTGTGAACTCGAATCTCCCTTTATGACCCTGTCCTTCATATCTCTACCCGTTATCCCAGAGTTAAAGATCACGGAAAAAGGATTAATTGACGTAATAAATCAAGAGGTAACAAATGTTCTATTTTAACTTCTAGGAATAATTCTGCTGGATTTGAGACTGATAAATCTGTTCTATCCAATTGTTTAAATAAGTAGAATCTAAACTGGGCTGACTTTTGACATTTTCAATTTTTCTTTTAAGTATCGGAGATTGGTCAAAAATTTCTCTCAAATTTTTTTCTACAAATAGTGAAACTTTACTTGTTTCCTCTCTTAGTCGCTGACCATCACAAAATTTGAGAGCAGAAACAGTTATTCTAATATCTCCATTGTTATTACTGCAGACACTAGCAGAATAATTAGCTTCATCAGTGATCCATTCAAGTATTGATTTATCTTCCCCAATGGAGCTTCCGACATATCGGTAGTGTGAGAACCATTTTCCTTTAAGTCTGTTTGCGATTTTGTTGTGATCTTCCCTTTTAAGATTTATCTTCATCTCAATTTCACAAGAGGGAAATTCATTTAGCTCCGAATAATTGGAATCATTAGATTCTTCCTCACTCCTGTTAAATAAGTTCGATACCAAGTTTCCTCCATGCTTAGTTAAAAAATATTCTTGGTCGTTGTTTTTTGCAATTATTCTCTTTCTTACAAGCCTTTTTAATGCAATAGTAAGTGTCTGCTGATGAATATCCAAATATCGTCTAATTCCCTGAAAACCGAAAGAGAATTTCTTCAATTTGGCATCATTGCTACCAAAAAGTGCTAAAACCTCAATCTCCGGAAAACTCAAAACTGGAATTTTAGATAGAGAATCATCTAGATTTAAATAATCCTTATTCGAGTGAGCGTTTTGTTCATCATTACTAAGAACGTCCTGAAAATCTTCCTGCACTACAGTAACCTCCTTAAAGACCCTCTCAAAGGAATATGAATGATTTTTGCACAACCGTTACCAACCGACACATACAATTACTATCTTAAATTTTTTTCTAAATAGGAATAGAACCCAGAAGGGTCTCACTGAAAAACGAGGGGCCCCGTCTTAGGTATGTAGTTTTTCTGGTTGTTGTTTGTCTTATGTAGGGGTTGA
>NZ_JBRAKS010000426.1:0-2938 GCF_052745115.1 Candidatus Jordarchaeum sp. | reverse complement strand
TAGCCATATATGGTATTATTTAGTATTAAATCTTCCTACTGTTGTAAACCCTTGCCCAATTTAAGTCGAAAAGCTATGTACCCAATTTTGTGAAACATTTCAGCGATTCCCACCATGGTTTCTGTTTCGGTCAAAGGTATGAGAGCCGCAAGAGGAATCTCACTCACCGTTTGGCCACCCATAAAATGGCACGCGGGGCGTTGCGTGAGTTTCCCCATCAAATCATAGCAAGCCATGTCCAAGAGTCCTTTCGCCACCTCGTTTCGAGTTATATTTGCATCGAATCTCTGCTGGGCACGCTCCACATTGAAGGGACTCTCCCCCAGAATGTATTTCGCCAAACACTCCTTAATCGTCGAGATGATTTGCTCGGGAGATGTTCCAGTCTCAGGAATCCACACGAAGGATTCTCCCAAACCAATGGTGTCATCATCGCAAATCAGCTTACAGATCACAAAATCACCGCCCAGCCAAGCTTCCTCTGCACCGATTGCCATTCCCAAACCGCCTGCGCCAGATTCCATGACTCGTCGTATTTCCGGCCTGAAAGGAACATAGAGGGGAGTTAACTCGATTCTAACAATCTCATTCTTCAAACCTAAATCCATCCATTCTTTTACAGCAAACATTTTTCCTTTTTTTTACCTCAAGTTTTGCGGTTTATAAGTAAGATATTAATTTTTCTTATGACTTATAGGATTTATGATACCGATCATAGATACCCCCAAGGTCATCAAGCAGTTCGCCTACTACTTTCACCCCGACTTCTCCTACCACCAGGCGAAGAGGTTCCAACAATACCTCACCGGGATAATCACGGGAAGAAAGGCTACCTTGAGAAGCATAGCCTCAAGGCTCGTTGACGCCACAGACCAGAGCACCCTTTAACCGATTCTGACCCAGTACCATTGGGACGAGGAGGAGCTGAACCGGAGGAGACTGGAGCTTCTCCAGTCTATGAGGGAAACGCAGTGGCGCAGGAACGGCGTGGTGGCCATAGACAACACCCTTCTGCCCAAAACCGGTGAGGGGATTTCCGGAGCCGGAAAGTTCTGGGACCACAACTCAAACTCCATCGTCTACGGTCAGATCCTAGTCACAAGCCACTACGTCGACCAGGATAAGGCTACCCCATAGACTTCAGACAGTACTTCAAACAGGGGAGCCCGGAAGCGGTGAAGTACGACTTTTAGAACAAAGGTGGATTTAGCCCTAGAGCTTGTGGACTACTGTGAAGCGTTAGGGGTCCCCGAAGCCTACGTCTTCGACGCCTGATTCCTCTGCAAGAAGCTGGCGAACCACATAGAATCCTATGGGAAAAGCTGGGTGGGACGGCTGAAGGCGAACCGCATAGTCTACCACAAGAACCAGAGGATGAGTGTTAAAGAATTTGGGGAGACACTGCCGATGAAAGACTTCCGGGAGGTGGAAGTACTGGGCAAGAGCTACTGGGTCTGCGCTTGGACTCTGGAGGTCGACAAGCTGGGGCGGGTGAGGATTGTGGTATGCTATGACAACAAGGATCTTGAGGGAGAACCGGTCTACCTAGCTACTAACAGGCTTCACTGGGACGCCAGTAGGGTGGTCTTCTGCTATAGCCTCTAGGTTCCGCATAGAAAACTTTTATAGGGATACTAAACAAAACCTTAGTTTGGGAGGCTGTCAGCTTTAGATCACTTAAAGGGCACCAAGAGGCATTGGCTGCTCGTGTTCCCAGGTGTACAGTCTCCTCAAACTCATGGTTTGCGGGAGTAGGCTCTACTAAGAGGGTTAAGTCCGATTGAGACCATCGGGGCGGAGTGCCGGCAGGCTTTCATGGACCTACTACAGTGCATCATCCAGTGGGTCTACCAGATGGCCACTAACGGGACGCCGGTTGAGCAAGTAATGGGTGTGATACTGAAATGACCTAATACCTTAAATACCGCAAAACTTGAGGGCGATGTAGTCTCGTTCGATTCTGCCTCAAAAAGGAGCTTTTATAGAGCTTATTTTCCAATTTAGAACCCAAAAATAAGGGGTAGAATCGGGCGAATCTACATTACCAAACTTGAGTGAGGTTTAATTTATGAGTTTGAACTAAGACAAGAATTTGGTAGCTCTTAGAAAAGTTTCCGTTAACAGAACTATTGTTGTATTGCTAGCCATAATATTTATGATTTTATTTTTAATTGGAATAAGGGATAAACGTGCTTATGACCAAAATTATTCCCACAGAATTGCTCTACAATTTGAGAGAAACTAGTTTGAAATATGGGTGTTTTCTTGTTATTTCCGCACTGAATATTTTCCTATGGATTTATTTTCACTTGCTGGAGTCAGAATTAGTTATAATGAGAGGGCGTATTACATTTTGGTCTCAAAGGTGCTGGCTTGTAGTGGATTGTTTTCAGGAAGCTGGGGTTTTTAGCCTGCGTTGGATAGCTCTCCATGAGCAAGTGGGGACTCTACCTCGGTTTAGCGTATGAGTTGCAATATACGTAATATTTATTTGAATTTCTACTAAAGCTGTTAGTAGTAAAAATATAGGCAAAGGGATTAATTGGTGTGGGAGAAATTTTCAAATAAAATGAAAATTGGGATTGTCCTCATTCTTCTAATAGGGTTTTCAATGATATTTCTGGGTTCCTATTTTGCTTTCAAATATGGTGGGAACTGGGGAATGATGCTCTTACCATATCCTCCTTACTCTACCGAGGAGATGGCTACTGGTGTACTCACTTCAGAGGATCCTAACTTTACTTTCAACATAAGTTACTATAGCCTTTACGATGAAGAGTCCAACTATGCAGTTACTCCCTACCTTAAAGGGTTTACAGCAGTAGAAAGATTTAATGATAAATAATACCATTCTGAGACTTTAATCGTGAACCTAAACATCCGCAGAGACGTCCAATACAAGGCTACAACCCTGCCCACGAGAACCAAGCCGACAATC
>NZ_JBRAKS010000425.1:0-2962 GCF_052745115.1 Candidatus Jordarchaeum sp. | reverse complement strand
GGTTTTCAATCACGCTGTCCCGGTCCTTCATCTTCCAATGGCAGTAGCCCTTGTGGAAGTAGACGTCGGCGTCGTCGGTCATTCAAGTCCATGGCTTTGGCGAGTGACTCCAGGGCTTCGGTGTACTTGTCATTCCTTGCCTTCACCGTCCCGTCGTAGTACCACACTCTGGGGTCTTCAAGAGCCATGCCCTTAGCTGTTACCAAATCCAACTCGGCATATTTTAGTTGACCTGAAGAAATATTTTTTGCTATAGAGTTTAGTATCTGATTTAGTGCTTCTTCATCAACCATAACAAACATCAAGTATTACCAGTTTAATAAAATAGCGATTGGTTGAATCACGTATTCCCTTTAACCTTCTTATAAATACACTCCATAAATTTCCAATAACGGGACAAATACCTTTTTATTTAGTTTTACATAAATGTAGGAATTCAATGATATTCCTTTATTACTATTATAATTATTTAAGATGATTAATTGGGAAGCCGCTATTGAGGAGAAGTATTATGGAGGAAGAAAGTGTTAAACTAGTGAGGAAGCTTACTCTTTTTGACGTAACGAATCTAGTTGTGGGAGCAATTATTGGTGCCGACATTTTTGTCGCAGCCTCTTTTGGAGCCAACCTCGTGGGGCCGGCTTCTTTGCTGGTTTGGATTGCGGCTGGAGTATTTATGACGATTATTGCTCTAAACTTTGCGCAGTGCGCCATGATTTCTCCAGTGGTTGGTGGTCCCTATGCTTATGCAAAAGAGGCTTTTGGTAAGTTCACCGGATTTATTGTAGGCTGGTCGACGTGGGTTGCGGAATGGTTCTCTTTAGCGGTTTTTCCCGTGGCTTTCGTGCAATATTTGATGTACTTTTTCCCTTACTTGACGTTTCTCCAGCAAGTGATTGTGATAGCGGCATTCATTGGTTTTTTAACTGTAACTAATGTTTTAGGAACGAAGGCTGCGGGGCGATCTAATGATATCCTCACTATTGGGAAACTCGCTCCCTTAATCCTGTTCATTGCAGTAGGATTAGTCTATACTGTTTCAAATTTTTCCCAGACTACTTTTAATCTTACTCCTTTTGCCCCATTGGGGTACTCTCAGTTTGGTAGTGCTTTAGTTTTGATAGCTTGGGCTTATGCTGGCTTTGAACTTTCAACTATTCCTGCGGGTGAAATTGAAGATGCGGAAAAAACGATTCCTAGGGCAATTTTAACCGGTATGCTTATAGTTTTAGTATTTTATCTCGCCATAAATTTTGTAATTATTAGTGCCATTCCTTGGTATCAACTGGAAAATTTGTCCACGCCTTTAACAACTACGACTCAGATTATAACTGGTTATAATTCTCAGTTAGCATCGTGGGGATATGTTCCCTGGACGGTAACGGTCGCAACTGGTATTATAGGTGTAGGAGCTTTACTCTCTATTTCGGGCGCTGATGAGTCGGGAACCTTGGGTACATCCAGAATTAGTTATGCTATGGCGTTAGATGGGCTTTTCCCTAGGCTTTTTGCTAAACTCCATCCAAAGTTTAAGACTCCCTACATTGGTTTAATCATACAGAATGTGAGCGCATTAGTGGCTGCAATTTATGGAAATCTAGACTTACTGATTTCTTCTTCGGTTTTGTTTTTATCAGTAGCTTATCTGGTAACGTGTATTTCTGCCCCCGTCTTGCGTAAAAAACATCCACAAGCCCCGAAGGGAATTCGCGGAGGTTTAATACTAGCTATTATTGGAGCAGCCTGCTGTGTATTCCTGATCACTCAAATAAAACCCTTAGAATTACTGATTGGAGCGATAATTTTTGCCATTGGAATTCCCATTTATTTATTTTTCAGCCCAAAAGAAACTCTTTCCGAATTAAAGATTTTTCTTTCGAGAAGAGAAATATTGAAAAGAGCTTGGGAAATGGAACATGTATTTCTTGCCCACATACTTAAACACATAAAAAGATTGTATCGAAAAAGCTGCGGAAAGGAGCAAACATGGTCATGCTAAATATCATAGAATGAGAAATTATGTAGATGATAATAAAAAGGAGACCCTAACCAAATTGGCACTATAGAAACAGTATACAGATCCAAAAAAATAATCGTAGGATTTATTAATTGTTAGATTCCATGTTTCAGAAAAGCTCTGAACTCAAAAAAGGGAGTTAGTGAACTTGTCCAATATTTCTTTGACTGATAACATTATTTTTATTCAGGCAGAAAACAGGGGAAAGTATCCCTACTCCAATTCTCTTCTAATTGATGATGAAGTGAAAGTATTAATAGACACTGGTTTTGAGCCGAGTGTTGCTGAAAAAATCTCTAAAGATTATTCTATTGATCTGGTTATTAATTCTCACTGTCATGAGGACCATATTGCTCGCAACCACAATTTTGAGGAAAGTAAGATTTGCGCGCATAAATTGGATGCTCCAGCTATCAGAAATATTGAGAGATTATGGGAAATATATGGTGTTAGGGGTTCTGGTGCAGAAGAATTCTTAAAATTTATTTTCAATCTTCTTGAACTTCGAGATGGTCGAGTGGACTTGGAATTTGAAGATGGTTACGTCTTCGATCTTGGCAACAAAAAACTTCAGGTGATACACACGCCAGGGCACTCTTATGGCCATTGCAGCTTTCTGGTACCCGAAGAGGGAGTGGTTTTTCTAGCGGATATTGATTTAACCTCCTTTGGACCATGGTACGGGGCTCTGGACTGTAGTGTGGATGACTTTATCGCATCAATCGAGAAACTCATAAAGATGAAGTTTGAAATCGCCGTCACCAGCCATAAGGGAGACGTATTCAAGGGAGAGGACGTTATCAGGAATAAACTAGAACAGTACTTGGACATCATATATCAGAGAGAGGAGAAACTCTTAAATTTTTTAAAAGAGGAACGCACGCTTGAAGAGATAGTAGACCAAGCTATTGTATATAGAAAGTTCCCGGATCCAGTTGAGGGCTT
>NZ_JBRAKS010000424.1:0-2978 GCF_052745115.1 Candidatus Jordarchaeum sp. | reverse complement strand
AAAAAACGCTTCTTTCCGGGGAAACTTGTGAGCAAAACACAAGCATATACTTCCCTTATACGGTAAAAAACTCCCAAGCGAATACGTAAAGAATTTTTATGTGGATACAATAGGTTTCTGGGCACCGGGAATAAAGCTGGCAATCGAAGTCTTGGGAGCAGATCACGTTCTTCTGGGAACCGATTACCCCAATGTACTGATAAACCCGAGAGAGCATGTGGAAATCGTAAAATCGCTCAAACTTCCGGATGAAGACGAAGAGAGGATTCTATGGAAGAATGCTGAGAAATTATTTAGCTTATAATGCTAATCGGGATCAGAAAACATTCTAGGTAGGTCACGGCATACTAATCAAAAACTTTCAGGATATTTGCTTCACTAATTTTATTATGTGAAACTTATGTTCATAACCATAGCCAACATTCCCCCATCTACAGGTAAAATCGCTCCAGTTATGTAATCAGATGCTTGGGAGACCAGCAAAAGGGCTGCGGCTTTGATTTCGTCGGGATTTCCTTCTCTTCTCAAGGGTATTCCAGAGTATACAAATTTTTCAAGCCCCTTTTTGAAGGTGAATTCGGTCATACGAGTTCTGAAGAATCCGGGGAGAATGGCGTTGACATTTATGCCATATTTCGCCCATTTTACAGCGAGATCCTTCGTTAAAGTTATTAGACCTGCCTTGGAGGCACTGTAGGCTGGTACTGGCATAAACTCTTCCGGTATGCCTCCCATTCCCGCAGTTGAGGATATGTTGAGTATTTTGCCCTTCTTGTTATTCTTTACCCAGTAATTGGCAACTTTCTGGGAGAGGAAAAAGGCGGCTTTAAGATTTATTCTCATTATTTGATCCCACTTCTCCTCAGAGTACTCTAGTGAGGACATACCCCAGGTCATACCAGAATTATTAACGAGGATATGGATATCATTAAATTCTTCCAAAGTTGTTTTTACCAAATTATTAATTTCTTCCATTTTTTCAAGATCGCATTTAACTGGTAAAACTCGAGTTTCCTGATTTGACAGCTCCTCAGATACCTTTTTCAAGGTTTCAAACTTGCGAGAAGCAATGACAACATTGGCACCGGCCTCAACCAAGCCCTCGGTAATGGCTCTTCCTATTCCACTTCCACCGCCAGTGACAATCGCCACTTTACCATTTAAGCGAAACAAATCCATAACGTGCATAGAAACACCCTTTCATGATTTTATGAAAATCTTCAAAGTAAAACATGTTATGAAACATATTTTGAATGTCTTCTCAAATATTATAAAGATAACTGAGAAAAGGTACCTGTTCACCATCGATCTAAAAATTGCTTTAACAGATTTAGATTGTAAAAAAATAGCTAAGGAACACCAAGCGAATTGCCATCAAAGATTATTCCTTTATTCGCCTCAGCTCTATCTTAACCGCATTTATTCTGTCCATGCACTCAAGCTCAACAACGTCTTGGTCTGCTACCCACTCGGCGGGAAATCCACCTCCAAACTGAAGCATAATAATGTAAGGGAATATATCAGGGTAAAAGAAGCCACACAGTCCTCCTGAGCTGTGTCCGCTGAGTTCGATCTGGTCTCCTACCTTATGGCCGGCAGTACATAAACCTTTAACTTCCTTTATTGTGCCAACTACGCGAAATCCGATTTTTTGCGTTTCTCCCATTTTTATTTACCTCCCTTTTTCTAATTTGTTTATTCACTTCACTGTATTAGTTCAAGGTACTTATTTGATTTAATAGTAAAAAAATATTCTTGAGTTTATATATTGTGTTTAGTGTATTAAGATATGTTTATTAGCGTATTATTTTTAAGTTAAATTAAAAGTCGGAATTATTTGATGAAATAAGGGGCGTATAATTTGTCGGCGAAGACTATTGACGAGGTAATGTTGGAGTTAAAAAAGCTCTATGATAGGAGTAAGGAGAGGGAGAAGTGGAGGGTGTTAACGGGCAGAAACCCAAAGGATAGCTATGACACTTTTATCACTACGGATAAGTATTTGTGGCAGCTCAAGTCGGAGTTTATTGGGCCTGGTCAGGCGGTGGGTGTGGGCTCCAATGTTCGTAGGATCGATGATGAGATTAGGAAAGTGGTGAATGAGGGGACGCCGACTCCCTTTGGAATGTTGGTTCCTCAGAACAGGGAGGTTGCCATTATACTTGCCGGTATCCAAAAATATTCCTCAGAGTCTGTGGATAAATTGGCTAGGTATTATGCTTCGGATAAGCAGTCGGAACTGGAAGAAAAGCTGGATGAGGAGCTGGAAAAGCTTATGCAGAATCCTAATTTTAGAAAGGAGTATGAGAGATATAAGGAACGCTCAAAAAGACCTTACGGATAAATGAAATATTAATATTTTTTGGAATGTTTCTTTGTTTATTATCTTGCTTTTCTTTTACTTGCGTTGAGTACTGTTATTCCTACTATCTTTTCTTTTTCATATCGGATTATAACATCATCGTCGGTGAGCTCTGAATTATCTGTATGGCTGGGTTTTTTGAAGTTTATGTATAGGACATCTGCATCTTTGTCGTGTGTCACCCAAATTTTTTTGCTCGGTACTTTCAGTAAATCGGGAACGAGAGCTAATATTTTTTCCACTTCTATTTGGGCCATATCCTTCTCCTCCTTTCAAACTGCTTTTTCTTGCTTGTTAGAAAGGCAGTAATAATAAATCCATCATTTTCTCTCACCTCTTTGTATATTACGATGTATTTACCTTTTTCCAACTCTTTTATGGCTATACATTCACCTGCTATACCTTCATAGATTGTTTCAGGCTCCTCAACACATTCCATAACTTCGTAATAATAGCCAGCCACTTCTGAGTGGTTTTCTGTGATGTGGAACCACCTTTCATCAGATAACCGGATAGGAACTTTATTTTTAGAAAGAGCAGTATCCATTTTTGCTGCACTTCCTGTTTTTGTTGAACTCGATTTGCAGCTACGGTATTTTTTTTCTAAAAAATTATG